>JAAUUD010000142.1 GCA_012031655.1 Anaerolineae bacterium
GGCATTTAAGACAGCCAGGCGCTGGCGCGGCTAGTCGGCTTCTGAAGGGGTGATGGGCTGGCCGCCATCAACCTGGTTAAAGCGGCGCGCGGCGGCCCGCCCCCAGGCCGTCAGGCGGTTGAAGAAGGGGTCGCCCAGGTCCTGTTGAATGTCCAGGCCGCGCTCGCGGGTGGGGTCGCTGCCAGAAGGCAGCATGAGCCGGTTGGCCAACCCAAGCAGTTGCATGGTGAGGGCCGGGAAGAGGCCATGCATCCACACTCCCAGGCGTGCCGGAACGGTCAGGATCACCTCCGCTTCCCGGTTCTGGATGGCTTCGACAATGCGCGCCGCTGCTTTTTCCGCATCCATCGAAAGCCAGGGCAGGTTATCGCCCAGCGCAAACCAGCGGAACTCTGGCGCGTGGTTGCCCTTGAAGAAGGCGTTGAGGTAGGAGCCAGTTCGCATCAGGCCGGGCACAACGGTGGTTACCTGCACGCCCGTGCCCCAGGTCTCGGCGGTCAGCCCTTCCGAAAAACCTACCGCCGCAAATTTGGCAGCGTTGTAGGGCAGCAGGTGTGGCGCCGAAAGCTTGCCGCCCACAGAAGTAATATTCACGATGTGGCCAGATTTGCGCTGCAACATGCGCGGCAGCACCGTCAGGCTGGGGTGCAGGACGCCCCAGAACATGATGTCCATCGCCTGACGGAAGTCTTCCACGGTTTGGCTCTGGATGGGGCCAGCTTGGATGACCCCGGCATTGTTCACCAGCAAGTCAATGGCGCCCCATTGATTTTCGACCTCTGCAATGACCGCTTCGACCTGTTCTGCATTGGCCACATCGCAGGGGAAGGTCAGCACCTCTGCCACGCCCCACTGCTCTAGCATGGCGCCGGCCTTGGCCAGGTCTTCGGCATCCCGGGCGCACAGGGCCACCCGGCACCCTTCCTGACCCAGTTCGCGCGCGAGCAACAACCCCAGCCCGCGCGACCCACCCGTGATGAGCGCTACACATCCATGCAGGTTCATGGCGGGGCGGTCCAACAGCGACTTCACAAAAGCGCGAGAAGCCGCCGCCATGACCAACGCGCCAGAAACCAGTTGCCAGGTTTTCATGAATCCATGCTTTCATCTCTTTTTTTCATTTGCACAGCTTCATGCTAAAGGGGGGCGCGGGGGTGGGGCATCCTCCGCCCGGCCACACTTAAGGTAACCCCCTGGTGAGGCTCCCCACGCCCAAAGGCGGGGCTTCTGGGGCACACTTGCCGTGGCTTGCTGGGACTATGGGCCGATGATGGGCAGGATTTTTGAGGGGGGCGCCTCAGGCGGGCGGCTGGCGGGTGGGCAGGGCTACGAAAAACGTGGTGCCCTGGCCCAGCTGGCTTTCTAGCCAGACCTGCCCGCTGTGCTGTTCCACACATTCCCTGACAATCGCCAGGCCCAGGCCGGTGCCTTTGATATGCCGCGCATTGGAGGCGCGTTCAAAGGGTTCAAAAAGCGTGGAGAGGTTCTCTGGCGGAACCCCAATCCCGTGATCCTGAATGCTCAGCACGAGCTGGCCCTGGTTTTCCTCCAACCGGATGCTGATTTCGGTTTCGGCTGGCGAGTACTTGAGCGCATTACCGAGCAGGTTCGTCAGGGCCTGGCGCATCAGGCGCGGGTCTGCTTCGATTTCCGGTGGGTTGGTGTGGTGAATGCTAAAGGAATGCGCGCTGCGGTCGATCAGGCGAAATTCTTCAACCAGGGTTTGGATCAGCGAAACCAGGTCTATGGGCTCTGATACAATGCTGAGGTGCCCCTGGTCCATCTGCGTGATCAGCAACATGTCGTCCAGCATCTGGATCAACATATGCACCGCGCCATCAATACGGTCGAGCTGCTCCAGCTTTCGTTCGTGCGTCAGGCGGTCGGCGTAGTTGCGCAGGATGCCCGAGCAGGCCAGGATGGAGGTGAGCGGCAGGCGGAAATCGTGCGAGAACATCCCCACCAGGCGCGACTTCAGCAAGCGTTGCTCGCGTTCTTCGCTCAGAGCGCTGTTAAGCTCGCTCAGGTAATCCTGAAGGGGCTTGTCCTGGGCCGCTTTTTTCTCTAAGCGCGAGCGCACCGCCCCAATGACCTCGGCATGGGTGAAAGGCTTGGTCAGATAGTCGTCCGCGCCGAGGTTCATGCCCTTGCGCAAGGTGTCCCGGTCTGCGGCGGCGGTCAGAAAAATAAACGGAATGTGCGTGAGCGCGGGGTCTGCACGCACATTGATCAACACCTCGTGGCCATCCATCTCGGGCATCGCGATGTCGCACAGGATTAAGTCGGGGGCATGCTGATAAATGGTCTCCAGGCCACGCCGGCCATTGGCGGCATCATCCACCTCGTAGCCCTCAAATTGCAACCATTCCGCCACCTCGCTACGGATGCCCGCTTCGTCTTCAATGATGATGATTCGTGCCATCGCTGGGTTCCTTTGTGGCTAAGATGGGTAACGCGGCCCGGACCTGGGTTCCCTGGCCTGGCTCGCTTTGCACATGGATGCTGCCGCTATGGAGCGCAATGGCTTGTTGGGTGATGCTGAGGCCCAACCCCGTGCCGGAGATGGTGCCGACGTTGGTGGCACGGTGGAAGGGCTCAAAAAGCTGCTTCATGTCTTCTGGTGGGATGCCGATGCCCGTGTCTGACACTACCAAAACCACCTGGTCATCTTCCTCACTCAGCGCGAGCAAAACCGGCTGCGGGGCGGCGGAGTACTTGAGCGCGTTATGGAGCAGATTGCTCACGATCTGGCGCATCAGGTGGTCGTCAAACCGCAGGGCGCGCCGGAGAGGGCGTTGTGATAGTGAATGCGGTCGCGGTATTCATCCTGGCTCTGGAATTCTTCGAGAATCGCCTGGCAGAGTTGGTCCAGGTTGCCCGGACCGGGCTGGAAGGCCACCCGGTGCGCCTGCATGCGCGCCAGGTTCAGCACGTCGTCCATCATTGCCTTCATCCGCAACACTTGCTGGCGGATGCGGTCCAGGCGAATGGCAACCTGGTCAGCGTCCATGCGATCCCGGTAGAGGGTCAGGGTTTCGGTCGTGGCCAGGATCGTCGCCAGCGGCGTTCGGAACTCGTGTGAGGCGGTGGAGACAAAGCGGGATTTCAGTTCGCTGACCTCTTTTTCTTTTTCCAGAGCCAGGCGCAGGGTTTGCTCGGCCTCTTTGACGGCGGTGATATCCATGCTGGCCCCCACCATCCGCTCCGCCACGCCATCTGCCCCCAGCAGGACCAGCCCATGCGCTTTGATGTGCCGGATTTGCCCATCTGGGCGCACGGCACGGAACTCACCTTCGAAAGGCTGGCCGTTGGTGATGGCCTCCCTGACCAGGGGGTGCAGGGTGGGGCCATCCTCTGGATGAATGACCTGCTGCCACGTTTGGATCGTGCCATCGAAGTCCTGCGCGGGCATGCCGAAAATCCCCAACATGCGCTCATCCCAGAACAGGCTGTCATCGCGCAGGTTCCAGTCCCAGACGCCAATGTTGCCGGCCAGGGTGGCCAGGGCCAGGCGTTGGGAGAGCGCCTTCAGGCTCTCTTCTGTGGCTTTCCGTTCCGAGACATCGCGCGAAACGGCGATGATCTCCTGAACGGCCGGGGTCCCCACCTCGCGGATCATGTGGCTGGTGGTTTCCAGCCAGACGTAGTGGCCCGCTTTGTGCCGAAAACGATAGGTGATGGTGTAGATGACGGGTGTTTCGATAATGGTCTGGTGAGATTGGGTGATGGCGGCTACATCTTCGGGGTGAAAGAAGTCGTAGGCGGGGCGGCCTATCAGTTCTTCGGGGGCGTAGCCGGTGAGCTTGAGGGCAGAGGGCGAAGCAAAGGTGTAGTTGCCTTCGGGGGTATGGCGCGAGATGAGGTCCGTTACATTTTCAGCCAACAGGCGGTAGCGTGCCTCGCTGGCGCGCAAGGCGGCTTCGCTGGCTTTGAGCTGGCTCACATTATGCGTGATGCCCACCAGCCCGATCAGCTCGCCATTGAGGTTACGGAGCGGCACTTTGGTGGTCAGCGCCCAGATGATCTGGCCATCGCCCCCCAATGAGCGTTCTTCCGTGTTCAGGATCGGCTCACCCGTCTGAAAGAGCCGTTCTTCGTCTGCCCAGAACTTTTCGGCCAGTTCGGCGTCGAACAACTCGTGATCTGTTTTGCCGACCATGGCTTCGGGCGAGTCAAAGCCCACCGAGCGCGCATGGGCCACGTTGTTAAAGCGCATGCGGTGATGGCGGTCTTTGACGTAGATGTAATCTGGCACGGCATCAATCAGGGTTCGCAGCAGGTTGTGCTCTTCGGCGATGGCTAGCTGGGCCTGCCTGCGTTCGGTCACATCCCGCAAAATGCAAACGATGTTCTGGACCGCGCTGGCGGCGTGGTGGACTGGCGCCAGGTTAATTTCCATGTGGAGCTGGCTGCCATCCGGGCGCACAGCCCGCGCTTCGACCTGGCGGGTCTGGTGCAGGCCCGCAACCTCAGCCACGATGGCATCGATGCTGGTTTTGCCTTCTGCCTGGCAAAAGGCAGAGAGGGGCTGGCCCAGGTAGTGCTGCGCGGGCTGCCCCAGCAAGGCGTGGAAGGCCGGGTTCGCTTGCTGGATGCCCTGGTGCACGTCCAGCAGCAAAATGCCATCCCCGCTGTGGTTGATGATGGCTTCGACGCGGTTGGTGGTGCGTTCAAGTTCCGTTGTGCGCTCGATCACCCGTTGCTCTAGCCGGGCGTTGACTTCTTGCAGGGCTAGCTCCGCTTGTTTGCGGTCCGAGATATCCACGCCCATGCACTGAATCTCGTGGGGGAGGCCCTGGTTATCTGTCAGGCAGATGAACTCCCAGAGGGTCGTGCCAATGCCGCCGTCCTGTTTAGGTGTGTCCAGCTCCACCCGCACAATCTGGCCGGGGTCGGCTACACAGCGTTCCGTGGCCTCAGTGGCGCGCTCGTGGTGGTGCTCAGAAATGGAAGCCAGCGCAAAGCCATGGCCAATGCCCCCGGCGGCATACAACCAGCCAAACTCGCTTTCGAACTTACGGTTCCAGTAGGTGTGGTAGCCCTGCATGTTGGTGCGGAGGACGTAGGCGGTTTGAGACTGGATCAGCCCGCGCATACGTTCTTCGCTCTGGCGCAGGGCTTTTTCTGAGGCTTTGAACTCGGTGATGTCGTTGGCGAAGATCAGGCCCATGGTTACCTGGCCGCTGGCATCGCGCACGGGTTGAACGCTGGTGCGAAACCAGCGCTCCTGGCCCTGTAAAATGTTGGCAGATTCGGTTACCTGGCCCTGCTCACTGCTGATGACCTGTTGAATATGCTCCAGGTGATGCTGGGCGATGGGTGGCGGAAAGAATTGCTCAATCGGGCTGCCGATCAGCGCTTCGGGTTCTGCCCCCAGGGCACGCGCAGCAATCTGGTTGATGTACAGCAGGTGCCCGGCGGCGTTAAACATGGCAATCGAGGCATCGGCACTTTCCACCAGGCTGCGGTACTTCTCCTCACTGGCGCGCAGTTCGTCTTCGGCCTGCTGGCGCCGGATGGCCAGCCCAGCCAGGTGTGCGGCCAATTGAATCAGGTCCAGCTCGGCGCGGGTGGGGCTGCGGGGCAGGTCGTAGTAAAGCGCAAAAGTCCCTAACACCACCCCATCTGGCCCCAGGATGGGCTGGGACCAGCAGGCGCGCAGGCCATGCGGCAGGGCCAGGTGCCGGAACGCATCCCACAGGGGGTCGCTGCTGATGTCCTGCACAATGACCAGGCGTTTTTCGTGGGCGGCGGTGCCGCAGGACCCCTGCCCCGGCCCAATTTTAACCCCGTCAATGGCCTGGATGTAGGCGTCTGGGAGGCGCGGGGCGGCCCGTGGTGCAGTTGCGCGGTGGCGGCATTCAGCAGCAGCACCGAGGCGCGCATGTCTGGCAAATGTTCTTCAACAGCACGCGCTAGCTGCTCCAGAATCGTTGGCAAGGGGCGGGCTTCGACGATGGCTTCCAGCACTTCGCTCAGGCGGGTTTGCAAAATCGCCTGGCGCTTGCGGATTGTGATGTTGTGGTTGACCGTGACCCCTCCCATGGGGCGTCCATCAGCACTCGTAATCAGGCGCACCCCGGCCAGGATGTAGCGCTGTTCGCCGGTGCGGGTTCGCTGGCGAACTTCGCCTTGCCAGGTGCCCGTGGCGCGCAGTTCTGCCTGGGCGTCGGCCTGGCTGCTGCTCAGGAACTCGGTCCCCAGGAGCACATCAATCGGCTGCCCCAGGGCTTCGGCTTCGCTCCAGCCATAGACGTTGCTGGCGGCCTGGTTCCATGCGGTGATGTTCAGGCTGGCATCCGTGGCGATGATCGCGTCTGAAACCTGCTGCAAGAGGTTGGCCTGGTAGCGCAGGTCGATGCCGCGTATTTGCTGGCGGTGACATCGCGCAGGGTGGTCACGAAATGGGTGATCACGTCCTGCTCATCCCGGATGGGCGAGGTCGACCACTCCACCGCCAGCAGGCTGCCATCCTTGCGCTGGGTCTGCAACTCGCCGGTGAAGGGCTGGCCTTCTGCCAGTTTGACGTGCAGCTCCTGGAGGGCTTCCAGCTTGGCAGCGGGGTCCAACAGCAGGACCGGGTTTTTCCCCAGCACATCCTCGGCAGGGTAGCCGGAGATGCGGGTAAAAGCCGGGTTGACGCACACAATTTCGAGCTGAAGGTTGATGATGACGATGGCATCGGTGCTGTGGTGGACGGCGGCACGCAACAGGCGCAGCGTGTTTTCTGCTGCTTTGTGGTCTGTGATGTCGCACGCGTAGTCGTTCACCTGCACCGGGCGATGCGCATCATCGTAGGTGACCCAGGCGCGCCGCGCCACCCAGCGCACCCGACCATCCGGGTGGACGACCCGATGCTCGACTTCCACAAAACCGTCCGCAATCCCGCGCTGCATCGCCGCCATGACGCGCGGCAGGTCTTCTGGATGGGCTACCTGGCGGAAGAACTGTGGGGCGTCCAGAAAACGCTGCACCGGGTGGCCAAACACACGCGGGACCATCGTGCTGGCAAAGATGAGCTGCTGGTCTGGCAGGCTGAAGACCATCACAGCGTTGGGCATGGTCTTCAGCAGGCGGTCCAGGTGGTGGCGGTAGTCAGCCAAAGCTGTGCGAGCGTCCTTCAGTTGTTGGAGGTGCTGCTCCCGCTCCGTGACGTCGCGCCCCACGCCCTGGTATTCCAGCAACGCCCCGGTTGAATCCAGGATGGCCGTATCCGTCCATTCGATGAGCCGCTGGGTGCCATCTGCAATTGCGAAGCATGGATCGAAACCGCAGATAGGTTCTCTGTGGAGAGGGTGCCAACATGCGCCAGCACGCGGGGAAGGTCCCCCGGCGGGGTCATCTCCAGAATGTTCTGGCCCAGGAGTTGCGGCGCGGTGCGGCCCTGCCAGGCGCAATAGGCGCGGTTGACAAAGGTCAGCCGAAATTGGGCGTCGTAGCGGCAGATCAGCTCGGTCTGCGTATCAACAATACTTTGATAGCGTGCCTCCCGCGCGTGGGTGGGGGGCGCCTGGAAATCGACTTGCCCATTTGCAGAGGAATCCATTTCTCACACCCTTCAGTATAGGCCGGTGATACTCGTTCAGGAGCCTGGATTCTGCAAATACAGTTGACCTGCTCCCAGACCTAAAGGTGGGGGCTGCTGTCGTCAACAATAAATTTTCTTGACACAATCTTGTCAACATTATACTGCAACTATTACAGAAAGTTGGCTTTTTTGTCTTTTTAGGGACAGATTCCGGCACAGCTTGAACCTGGCACCGAGTAAGGGCGCGGTGCTGGGCGGGAAGGTGGGCGCTGCTTGGCTAAAAAGCACCCGTAGCGCGGCGAGAGCAGGGGCCTGGCTAGGGCAGCGTCCGCAAGATGTCGTCTAGCGGGGTGGCCTGCCCGGTTTCCAGGCAGGCCTTCAGCCGCTCCGGGGAGAGGCTTGCGGCCAACTCCTCGGTGATGGGCTGGATTTGCTGGCGCAGTTCCTGGTTGGTGGTGGGGTGGCTGGCAACCAGGCCAATCAGGGTCGCGGCGCGTTCTGGCTGGTTTTGCCGCAGCATCAGCCGGGCGTAGTACACCAGCGCCTCCAGCATCACCGGCACCATGCCCAGGCGCTGCGCCAGGTTCAGGCCGCGTAGCAGGCTCAATGCGGCTTCGGCTTCGCTGAGTTCCACCTGAAGCGAGCCGATATTGACCAGGGTGGTGGCCGCCCCGGACTGGTCGCCAATGGCCTCGCGGATGGCCAGGCTTTTCTGGTAGTAGTCCTCGGCGGTGGCAAACTGGCTGTTCAGGTAGGCCACAAAGCCCAGGTTATTATAGCTCATGGCCATGCCGTGCCGGTCGCCCAGTTGCTCGCGCAGGGCGCGGCTGCGTTCAAAGTCTTGCAGGGCGGCCTCGAACTGCTGCTGCATGGCCTTGACCACCGCCAGGTTGTTGAGGCTGGAGGCCAGGCCCACGCTGTTCCCACGGGCTTCGTGCAGGGCGCAACTGCGTTCGTGGAAGTGTTGGGCGACCTCCGATCTGGCCCTGGGCCTGGGCAAGGTT
>JAAUUD010000143.1 GCA_012031655.1 Anaerolineae bacterium
TATATACGATCCCACTCTAGCCCCTTGGAAGCGTGCATGGTCGCAATCGTGACGACGCCCGGGGTTGGTTCAAAACCATTCTGCGCCTCGTCAAAGCCCAAAAAGCGCCGCTCGTTATTGCTGATCACCTGGAGTTCGCGCGCAAAATCTGGCAAACCCCATTCGGGGTGCTCGCTGGCATACCCGCCCAGCAACACCGCCAGATGATAGCCTAGCGCAAGGTCTGCCGGATCATCGAAGATGTCCTGGCTAATCGTTAGAATAAGCTGATCGATGGGAAGGGCCAATGCACTAAGCCAGCGCCGCACCACGAGTAAGAAGGCTTCGAGCGTTTCAACCCAGGACGCATCCAGCTCTGACAAGTTGAGCAGCGAACGAAGGTCCTGTTCCTGGGCCGGGAACATCAGCCCCTCCACCTGGCGAAAGCCGTGCAGCGCCTTGTGCAAAGCCGCCAGGTTAGCTTCATCCTCATCCCCATAGTACAGCTTCCACCACACCTCACGGAAAAGGCGGGCCAATTCAGCAGATTGATGGGGTGCAGCCAGATAATCCAGAATGGCCCTGACCATGGCCGCCGCCTGGCGAGTGCCACTGGTGCTGCGCAACAGTTCTTCGAAAGGCAATGCTTCTGCCTGGAGCAGTTCAGCCAACTTAAAGCCCCGACTGTTTTCTGGCACCAAAACCGCAACGGTTTTATCCGGGTGACTTTCCAGAAAGCGCCGCAAGGAGGCCATCACACGCTGGAGTTCCTGGTCTGGGGAGATGCCCTTGCCCAACTCATGGTCTATATAAATGGAAGATGTCGCCTCAGGCGGGTTCTGTTGCGCGTCATCAGGGCGGGTTGGCAGGATTTCCTGCGGGAAGAAAGCCGTTTGCAGAGCTGCGCTTGGGTGTTCTGTGGTACACCAGCGCACAAGTTCGTTAGCGAGCGCAATGATCTTGCGGCTCGAGCGCCCTGAAACGGGCAAGGGCGCATCAACCACTTCAGGGCGGCGTAAAAAGTCCACCAGGAAATGTGGGCTGGCTGTGGTGAAGGTGGTGTTGATAGCCTGGTTAGGATCCCCCACGCGCACCCAATGCCGCCCAGCAGAAAGCAACCGTAACATCTGCTCTTGTAGGTCGCTGCTGTCCTGCGCTTCATCCTCAAGGATGAAACGCCAGCGCAAACGCAGCCGCGCCAGGAAGGCTGGATCATCCGCCAGCGCCCGCAAAGCCAGGCGCACCAGATCGCTAAAGTCCACCGCCCCGCGAATCGCCAGGCTATGCTGATAATCAGCATAAACATTGGTAGCAAAGTGCAACAGATCAAACTCTGGGGCAGGCAGCCCAGCCTGCTCCAGTGACTGAAGCAGGTCAGCCGGTTCAGTCTGGCGATCTTTGGCGCGATTGATAAATAACTTGGCCAGGTCGGTTAATACACTGGGCAGATCGCGCTGGCTGATTCCGCGTTTGCGGTTCTCCTGAATGCTTTCGCTGATGTATTGTTCAAAGGCCACAGTCCAGTTGCGGTAGTGGCTCTGCACCAGGTCCGTGATGATGCCATCGGCGGTGCGCTCATCCACAATCTGGAAGTCATCCACCAGGCCCACCAGCGCAGGGCGTTCGCGCACAATGTCATGCGCCAGTGCGTGTAGCGTCCGCACCCGGTAGCCGACCTGTGGCAACAACCCCAGCTCATCTCGCAGGATATCCGCAATGCGGCGCTTAAAGCCATTCACCGCAGAGTTGGAAAAGGTGACGACCAGGACTTCTTCATCCGGGGCCTGAGGAGCCTGCATTACCCGCTGAACCAGACGCGCCGCCAGATGCGAAAGCGTGAAGGTCTTGCCACTGCCCGGCACTGCCGAGACCGCCATCAACCCGCCTGTGTAGCCCGTGATAATCCGCGCCTGTGCTTCACGAAATCGGGTCGGCATCGTCCGAGCCTCCATACTGCTGAAGCAAGAGGTTAAACAGCCTGAGCAAGCTGCCACGTTGTTCAAAGCCCTGCTCGCCCAGGTCCGAGAAAGCGGCAAAAAGACGTTTACGGCAACGGCGCGATAAACCTAATAACAGGCGGCGCAGGGTATCTTGCTGGGCCTGCACCTCTTGAGCATCATCCCAGGGCTGGCCGTCCGGGTAATCCCGCGCCAGCACATAAGGATGCGTCAGCGGTTGATCTAGCCGTTGCCCCCAGCCAGCG
This sequence comes from Anaerolineae bacterium, assembly GCA_012031655.1. GTDB lineage: Bacteria > Chloroflexota > Anaerolineae > Aggregatilineales > J027 > JAAUUD01. The sequence continues at coordinate 2,183 of JAAUUD010000143.1, forward strand.
CTACCTACATCCACCCAGACCTGATAATCCACCACGCGGTTTTGCATCAGGAAGGTATAAGCCGGAGCGATGTACACCGCATCCAGGGAAGTCCGCAGCCAGTCGGTGTAGTGCACCGCTGCGAGCACGCCTTCGCCTACCAGTTGAATATACTGCTGGGCAATCGGGCGCCAATCGTTGGCCCCCTGCGGGGCGATGACCTCCCGAAAACGCTGGGCAGAGTCAATCAGCTCTGCCACCACGCGTCCAGCCTCCAGGCTAGCATGAAACCCGTACCCTGGGTGCGCAGCAAATTCAAAAAGCTCTTGCAGGGCGTGGTCCGGCGGGAGCAACTCTGCCAGCGCATGCTTATCCAGCAGCCATTGCCGCACTGCTTCGTAACGTTCGCCCAGGCGGTAGGTAATGCGCTGTTGCATCGCTCCATCCAGCACGGTGTCAAAGCTGTTGAGTTCGCCCTCACGATAAACAACGCGCACCAGCAATTCAGCCCGGATTGGGTCAAGATCGCTAATCAGTGCTTGGAGGGCTAGTGCCATTTCTGCTCGTGTTGGAGGGGTGACGCCATCACCAGGATAAACCAGGCGCAGCAGGGTCAGCACAGCACGCGTCACAGGTTCGTCGCGCAGGGCACGCGAGGGCCGACTGGAAAGGTAGGGGATCCCTAGTTCATCTAAACGCGTGAAGATAGAAAACCGCAATGAATCCCCCAGATAGGGTGCGGCAATCACGATTTCGCCCGGCGGCACCCCTTGTGCCACCAGATTCGCAACAACCTCAACGATCCAGTCGATCATTTGCGGGTAGAAAGGGCGAAATGCATATGTAAGCACAGACAGCGGATTGACATCTGGATAGGGGCGTTCTTCCAGGGCAAAGAAGCGTTCGATCACCTGGCCAAGCGCTCCCAGCGCTTGCTCCTGTGCGGTGGGCACCTCAAAAGATGGCGCAACCTGGGCTACTGCGGCCAGTTGTTCGGCCTGACGGGGGGCGGCCCCCAGAAATTGGCGATAGCCAGCATCGCGGTCGTAAATCAACAGCCCTTCAGTAACCGTTTGTTGCAACCAAGACACGTAATCAAGCGCAACCGGGTAGTATTCCTCAATGTTATCTGCAATCAGATAACGGAAGGTTCCCTGTGCATATTGCTGATAGGCTTCCTGCGGCAGCAATTGCTGGTTGAACAGCTCAATTTGCAACGAAAAATCGAGCAAGGCATGCTCCAGGCAGTAGGCGCGAAATGCTTCTGTTACCTCAGCTGCGGCAGCATAGACCCAGGTGCGACTGGTCTGGCCCACCCAGGCGCGGCTCAACCGCGAATATACTTCCTTATATAGATATCCATGAACCGCCGCTTTAGAGAGCGCATCCAGGATTTGCGCTGTTACCCGCGCTCGGTCCATTTTCAGGCTGTCAAAGATCCCGCTCTCGATCTTGGGTTGCACAAACTGCGCCATAAAGTATTGCGCTGTTTCGATGTTCAAGAAAAGCGGCTCGGCCCCCTGCCAGCTTGGGAACGCGCGCGGGGCAACCGCTGCCCAGAATAGGGTGAGACCGCGTTGGGCTAACCCAGCCAGGGTCGAGACCGTTACTGCCCGTGCGTTGGGTGCCATGGAGGTCTGGAGCACGGTCTGATAGGGCCGCCCCAAGGCGCGCTGCGGCACCAATACCAAAATCTGTTCCGCTGGAACGCCAGCATCCAGCCAATTCGCGAGTTGCTGTGCAGCCTGGGTGGTCTTTCCAGCACCGGCAATGCCTTCCCAATACCGTAACACTTCAACTTGCTCCGTCTCGCAACGCGAGGATAATGGCGACAATCAGTTCTCCATCGAACAGATCGCCCAGCGTAGTCGCGCCGTAGTAGTAGTTGGCACTGGTGCTGTTGCCCTCTAGCACCAGGGTCCACCCTCGCTCATCAAAACTGGCCTGGGCAATCTCTGAAAGACGATGAGAGCGATCACGCTGCTGGCCCAACAGGTGAATTTTACTATCGGTCAGGTAGAAGGTTCCGGTGTCCAGAACTGTGCCTTCGCGCCCCGCTTGAAAAGGGCTACCACTGCCGCGTTTGCCATATTGCACTGGCTTAAGCGCCAGGTAGACCCGCTCTTCGGCACTCATCAAGGGTGGTGGGGGCGAGAGCAAGCGCGGTTTCAACCAGTCTAGCAACCCGGCTTGCGCTTGCTGCAAGCGTTCGCGATGGATATACACCTGTGCGCTCATATCCAGGGCCTGATCTGCGTGGAGCCAACCTGCTTTGCCAAATAGGGTCGCAGCATAGGTATAGGGGTAGTCGCGCGGGAGCTTCCGAAACCGAATGCGCCAGGTTTCGGCCTGGCTTGGGTCCTCCACGGCGGGCTCCCAGTCCAGGGTCGCTACCATGGCGCAGTGCGCACAGGTCAGGGTCAGGGCGTCGCTGGTCCCTAGCTGAATCAGACGCCGCCCTCGGGCGTGGGTGATGGTGCCTTCATGATGACACACCAGGCAACCAACAAGCGGAGGCAGCGCAGAAGGGTCCATCAGAGTGCAGGCAGCAGAAACCCCATCCGTCCCTTGACGTCAGCGACTGTTTGCGTGGCAATGACCTGGGCTTTAGCAGCCCCTTCTGCCAGCACACGGTCAATGTAGCCACCTTCGGCCATCAGTTCGGCATAGTGTTGCTGGATAGGGCGCAATGTTTCGATCACAACCTCAGCCACTTCTGTTTTCAGGTGGCCATAGCCTTTCCCGGCAAAGTGCGCTTCCACACCCTCGGCGTTCTGGTGGGTGAGTGCCTGGAAAATGGTCAGGAGGTTGTTGACACCAGCGCGCTCAGGGTCTGCCGAAAAGCGAATGTCTGCCAAAGAGTCCGTCACTGCGCGCTTGAACTTCTTGAGCACAGTATCTGGCTCATCCAGCAAATAAACCGCGTGATATTGAGAGTCCGTGGTGCTTTTGCTCATTTTGGTGGTAGGCGTATCCAGGCCCATCACACGCGCACCCTCCAACGGGATCATCGCTGCTGGAATAGTGAAAGTCTCGCCAAACGTCGCATTAAAGCGTTGGGCAATATCACGCGCTAGCTCAATATGCTGCCGCTGATCATCACCAACCGGCACCAACTCCGTCTGATAGAGCAGGATGTCCGCAGCCATCAGCACTGGATAGTTAAGCAACCCAGCGCCAATCATCTCCGTTTCTAGCCTGGCAGACTTGTCTTTGAATTGCGTCATGCGGTTTAGCCAGCCCAGGGAGGTAATGCAGGTCAGGTACCAGGCGAGTTCTGTGTGTTGCGGCACATGCGACTGCACAAAGACAGTGGCATAGTCGGTGCTCAGGCCAGCTGCCAGGTACAGCGCCGCAACTTCGCGCGTTTTGGTCTGGAGCGTCTGCGGCTCATAAGGAACGGTAATGGCATGGGCATCAACCACGCAGTAGCAAGCATCAAACTCCTGTTGACGCTCGACCCATTGCCGAATAGCACCAATGTAGTTCCCAATGGTCAAATTACCCGAGGGTTGTACCCCTGAAAAGACACGTTTAGGGTTCGTCATGCGGACTCTCGAAAGGATGTGCAGGTGAAACGCCTGAATTGTACATTGGCACGCGCTCGATAGCAACCATATAATCAAGACGCACATCAGCATGAGAGAAGGGTAGGGCGGCATGGAAACATATGCAGTTGCGCGGCGCGGCTTTTTTGATTGGTTTAGCCACCTCATCACCACCCCGGAACCAGAAAACCCGGCGGACCCTGACGCCAGCCTGGTTGAAGCCCTGGAACATAAGTTAGATGGCTTTAACTTTGCCTCTGATCAATTACTTGAGGCCACACTACCTTATTATCGACATGAAGATACTAGCCATCGCGCGGCGGCGCTGGATAATTTATTGTACCAAATGGAGGCTCAGCTTCAGGTTGCCCTGTTTGTCTGGCAGATTATCAATGCCGTAGATGATGAAACCGATACGGCGTCAATCAACCAACGCGTATTGGAAGCCTTTCGACCTCACCCACTTGCCCGAGCATTCCGCCGACTTCTCCTGGAAATCCCCCCAACTTTTCAGGAAAGCCTGGCCCTCTACACGGCAGCTCCCCAGATGTCCCCTCCATCTCAAACCCTGGAAGATGCCCTGGACGAACTCCGCTTTGAAATCGCAGAAACCCTGGATATTGTCCAGCAGCGCACCAAGCGGGTTGGGTTGCGCCTGGTCCGTAGTATTCTGCAGGGCGAAGGGCAGCCAGAAGCACCCACGCAGCAGAGCGCAGCTATCGAGCTTTTGCGCGGGCAGCAAAACCTGGGGAACAGCGGTTGGGGCCTGGAGGATGCCGTTCCGCCGACCCTGAGCGGTTTAGCCGCCATGGTGCGACAGGTGATTATCAATGGGCTGGAACGCCTGGTGCTACTCATCGAAAGCAACGAATTGATACGCCATACCATCAGCGACTGGCTAACAGAACTGAGCACCGCCTCGCCCAGTGCGCGCCAGGCCCTTCTGGAGACCTTACTAGAGCAGCTCTTCCAGACACAGCACTTTCAAGAACGCCAGCTCCCTGAGTGGATCACAGACGCCACCCATGTGGGGCGCATTCAAACAGCCAGCCATCAAATCGACCAACTTGGCGTCAATTTTGAGCGCCTCTCTAGCCAGGTGATGCATTTATGTCGCACGCTGGAGGATGCCGAGCTTTTCCAGCACCCTTTGCTCCGCAGCACCGGCAACGCATTGCGAGATGGCTTGCTGGGCATCATTATATTTGCCGGATTTGACCATATTGATGAGGGCAACCATACCTTGAACCTGGCACGCGGAATCAAGGAAGTGCTGGTGAGGGAGCTGCCAGTATCTGCCCAGACGATTTTGTTGGCCGACTACCGCTAAAGGTCAAAAAAGCCGTCGCTCTGATTCTTGATCAGGTTTGCAATGCGGTACGTGGCTGTGTTTTCGCGCATCGGTGCCAGGTAGCGGTGCGTGGTCTCGATACTGCTATGGCCAAGCATCCCCTGGATCTCACGGTCAGTGGCGCCAGCTTCCAGGGCAATTGCGGCTGCGGTGCGGCGCAGGTCATGCGGCGCCAGATGGCCAGGAATGCCCGTTTGCTGCCACAGGTCATTAACCACCCGCCATACAGCATTCCCGGTAATCCCTTCTGCGCTGATCAACCCATTGCGCCAGACGCGGCGCAGCAGGAAACCATCTGGCAAGCGGCTCGCTGTTGGAACCAGGTATTTTGCCCAGGGTTGCAGCGCCTGAACCGTTTCCAGCGGCACGCCCACAGCGCGCCACTTATTGCGCTTGCCCAGCACCCGCAGCACCCAATTGCCGCCGCGCTTGGTCAGATACTCCCAGCGCAGCCCTGCGGCCTCCTCCCGACGCAAACCCAGTGTAACCATCAACCAAAGCAAGGCCACATCCCTGTTAGCACGCACCGGGTTCTCCTGGCGTTGCGCGGTTTCGATGAGCGTGCGTACTTCTGCCGGAGACAACCAGCGCGCAGAGGACCGAGCGCTCGCGGACTCTCCATAAGCAGCCGTCGCGGCGTTGTCTGGCAGAGTGACCAGGCGCAGGTCATGCCACAAGCTGGAAGGCGCCAGCTTGGATAGAACGAGCATGCGCGCAAAAAATACAATGGCCGCTCGCGCTTGCCCCATCCCACTTTTGCTATGCCCAGCCGCAGCATACCCACCCAACCAGGCTTCAACTGCCGCAGGTGTCACAGTCTCCATAAAGGGATATATAGGCACCCAGGCCACGTTATCCAGTTCCAGCCCCAGCACATCCCGATAGAAAGTCCCCGTCCAGTCCAGATACTTGCGCTGTGTTTCCGGAGATTTCCCCGCTAGTGCGCGCCCCAGATCAAAGAACCCAGCCGCTAAGGAGGCATCAAGAGGAACAACGCCAAGTTCACCCATTGGGATGAGCATGTTATCTTCGTGGGCCACCACACGCCCCTTTCGGGCCAAACTGCGAGATAGGGCGATAATAGCACAACTGCATCAGCCTTACCACCGCTTAGCGGGTGCCCGTTAGGCACGGTCAAGCGAGGTTACCACCGCCTTGGACACAAGGGCGTGAGGACACGCCCTGCCGGATGCGTGGTGGTACGAAGGAGGGAGCGCCGACCGAGGGAAGCCGCCTTACCACCGCGTTTGAGCGCAGCGAAAAAGTGGTGGTAACTACTGTTACCGTGCGTTACATGACAAGAGACATTTATAAACCTAA
>JAAUUD010000144.1 GCA_012031655.1 Anaerolineae bacterium
CCAGAGCGCACAAAATCAGGATAATTCCACCAGGAAGGGCTGCCCCCCCAGCGGATCAACCGCCTGAAGCCAGCCAGCCAGCCCCCACGCACAACCCAAACAAGGGCAGGGCCAATGCCCAGGTGCGGGCTGGTTGGCCCGTCCGATCCGCCACCCCCAAGCGCCAGCGCCGCAACGCCCACACCCCCACCGCCCCAACCAGAATGCTCAGGAAGAACCAGTTGGCGCTCTCGGTGGGCGAAACGCGCACATAGCGCAACCCCTGTGCGTTGAGGCTGTAGAGGTCCTCGTGCAGCCGAAATGGCCCGATGCGGTCCGGCGAGGAGAGGCTGCTGTTTTCTGCCCCCTGTGATTCCGGCGGCAGCAGGATCAGAAAGGCCTGGTAAATGAAGATGATCTGCGCCAGCAAGGGCGTATTGCGGAAGATTTCCGTATAGATGAGCGCCAGGTTACGCACCAGATAATTGCGCGAGAGCAAGCCGATCCCCAAAAAGATGCCCAGGAGGGTGGTAGCCACCACCGAAGCCAGCACCACCCGGATGGTGTTGCTAAACCCGGAAAGCAGCGCGCGCGTCATGGAGAAAGGCGCCAGGTAATTCACCAGCACGCCGTCCAGCGCATCCACCAGCAAGAGGTGCAGCGGCATGGAGAGCAGCATCAAAACCACCACGCCAATCGCCCGCCGCAGTTCCAGCGAACGCCGCACGCGCCGAAAGACCGCAACGGTGAGCGCTCCCCAGACCACCAGCCAGGCCACCGTCACCCGCCAATCATCCAGCAGGCTCAGGTTGCCCACCCAGGGCCAGGGCGTGTTGAACGCAATCCCTTCTGAAATCGCGGCATTAAAGCGCCGCTGGAACACCCCAAAATCAAGGGATAAACGGGATTCTTGCAGGTTCTGCACCAGGCTCATCACCAGCAGGATGACCGCCCCCACAAAGCCAACCCCAAAATAAACCTGGATCAGGATGCGATAGACGTAAATATCGTAGTACCAGGGGATGACCGCGTGGTTGGGGTCGCGGGGCTGGCGCTTCAGGAAAAAAAACAGCCCTATCCAGAGCACCGGGAGGGTAAGAGGAGGCGTGAGCGCCGCAGTCAGGCCCAGCAACGCCCATTCCTGAGGCGTGTCAAAATCGCCAGTTACCAGCGTGAGGACGGAGGGCAGAACCCACAGAAAGCAGGCCAGAGTGCCCCACAGCATCCCCCGGTTGGGGGGCTGCCCCCACAGGATAAAGAACATACGGGTGATCACCCACCTACGGTGGCGATAATCATCAGGCTGACTAAAGTCGTAAAAACAACAGTCATCGGTCTCGTCTTTCGGTGCGCGTGAAGCCAAAACCTTCCCCACAAGGAACGAAACGGGGGTGCTGGCATCCCCTCATAGAGAACACCAGACACCCCCAGGCCCACACCTCACAAGGCGCAGGCGCCCGAATGCTTAGCGCCAGGCGGGTGGGTAGATCAGACCACCACGCGTCCACAGATCGTTGGACGAGCCTTCGCGCAGGATGCCGATGGGATCAATGTTGCGGGAGTAGATTTCGCCGTAGTTGCCCACGGCGGCGATGATGTCTGCCGCAAAGGTGTTGGAGATGCCCAGCAGGTCGCCCAGGTTGGATTCATCCTGGCCCAGGAAGCGGGCAATGTTCACGTCTTCGGTGCCGTCAAATTCGGCCAGGTTGGCCTGAGTGATGCCAAATTCTTCGGCCTGGAAGGTGGCGTACACGGACCAGTCGATGATGTCGCCCCAGGTCGGGTCGTCATCCAGGTACATCGGGCCGAGCGGCTCCTTGAAGATGGTGTCCGGCAGGATGATCATGCTGCTGGGGTCCGCAGCAGCGGAACGCAGGCCGGCCAACTGGCTCTTGTCAGAGGTCAGCGCATCGCAGGCGTCGTTTTCGAAGTCACGCAGGGTGGCGTCGGAGGTATCGCCCAGCACCAGGGTCGGCAGTTCGCCGAACAGCGCGCTGTAGGCATCGGTCAGGTTCTTCTCGGTGGTGGTGCCGCTCTGGACGCAGAAGGAAGCGCCTTCCAGGTCCGCCAGGCCCGCCACACCCAGGTCAATCAACGGGGTCTTGACCATCAGGCCCATCCCATCGTAGAAGGTGATGGGGCCGAAGTTGGAGTTCAGAGACGCATCGCGGGTCAGGGTGGCGGTGGTGTTGCGCATCAGCAGGTCCACATCGCCCGCCTGCAACGCGGTGAAGCGCTCGGCAGCGGTCAGTTCCACAAAGTTGATGACGTCATCAATGTTTTCCTGCGGGCCAAAGACCGAGACCGCCACCACGCGGCAGAAGTCTGCGTCCAGGCCTTCCATGCGCCCGGTATCCGGATTGATGGACGAGAAGCCCGGCAGACCACCGCTCACGCCGCAGTTCAGCACACCGCGCGCGCGCACTTCTTCCATCTTGGTGCTGGGCTGCTGGGCAGAAGCCGCCCCGGCCAACGCAAAAACGGCAATCAACAAGCTCAAGATAACCAACAGACGAATAGCACGCATTCTACACTCCTCACAAACTATGAACTTTTCGAACATGGGTCGCGCTGGGGAGCCTGCTTGCACCTCCCCAGCGCCAGGACAGACCCTGGAAGGTTAAATCGCCATAATTTTAATAAGTCAGCCCCAAAAAACAAATCTTTTTAGGTAGAAATACCATCTGAACGCATGAATCTTTGATGAGAATCCCTAAATGGCGAATCGGTTGGGCGTGGTTAGGCACGGGAAAAACACGCAGGCACAAAAAAACCGCCGAGTGGCGGTTTGGGCTTGGGCGCGAAGGGACTCGAACCCCTGACCTCACGGATGTGAACCGTGCGCTCTAACCAACTGAGCTACGCGCCCTTCTGGGGTGAAGGTTTGGGCAGTATAGCATGGCCCGCGCCGCCTGACAAGCCTTTCTTTAGCGCGATTCCGGAGGCTCAATCGCCTGGCTGGCATATAGCACCGCCACCCAGATGCCCTTGATGGGCCGGTGCAAAAGCGTAGCGCTCAGCAGGATCACCACCACGCCCAACCCAGTCAGAAAGATGAGGTTGATCCCGGGGAAGGCCAGCACCATCAGCACCCCAAAGATCACCCCCACCAGCCCGGTTAGCCCGGCGTTGATGTAGGCTGTCCCGGTGAACTCGCCGGGCTTATCCTCCAGCGGCAGGCCGCAATGGGGGCAGCGCTCGTGCGCTGCATAAAGCCCTTTAAAGATGGACCGGCGCCCACAGTGCGGGCACAAGCCCAACGCACCGCGCAGCAGGATCGCTAGCGGGCCGGGCCGGGTCACTGGCCATTCCCCCACACCTGAGCGATGGCCCAGGCCACGCCATCCCGGTCGACATCCGGCACCACCTGCTGCGCCGCCGCCTTAAGCGCTGGAACCGCGTTGCCCATCGCCAGCGGCAGCCCCACCGCCTCAAAGAGCGGCAGGTCGTTCTCGCCATCGCCAATCGCCACCACAGCTTCGGTTTGGATCGCCAGGTGCGCGCACCACCAGCGCACACCGCTCGCTTTGCTGATGCCTGGCGCGGTGCCATCTGCAAAGGTGCCGGAGCGCGTGCGGTATTTCTGGCGGCACAGCAAGACATCCGCACGCGCCAGCAGGGTCTGCCAGTGGGCTTCGGCCAGGTCCGCCACATAGAACGCGGGCAACCGCCAATCGGGCAGGCTTTCGATGGGGAAAATCCGCACGCCGCGCGCCTGAGCATCTCGCGTGGCCACCGCATCCCCAAAGGCTTGCGAATGCGTTTTGAGCACCATCGTCCCCCCCACGCTTTTGACAAACGCATAAATATCGTGCAGCACATCCGGGTCGATCAGCGCTTGTTCCAGCACATTACCAGCGGCATCCACCAGGCAAGCGCCATTGCAAACCACGTGTGCAGGCCCCCATGCCCGGGCATAGGGCGCCACAAAATCGTATTGCCGCCCGGTGACCAGACCAAAGGGCACCCCACGCTGCCCTAAACCCGCGATCGCCGCGCCACCGCATCTGAGACGCCCTGGCCCCCTCGGTGAACAGTCCCATCAAAATCACACAACAACGCTTGGTAACGCATTCACGGTCCTTAAGTCTCTCAACACTCAGTTCCCCAGCACAAAAAAGTCGATTGTCTGGCCTGTGGCATCCACCAGAAAGGCCACATCGCCGCGCGCATCCCAGACCGCGACATTCTGGCACCAGTACAAGCGCTCCGGCACTGGGCTCCCGCACCCGCTATGCAAAACGAGCTGCTGCCCGCCCACGAGCGTTACGGCACCAAAGGTGTAAGCCTGGCGCGCGGCATCCCACAATTGATACCCGCTCAGGTCTACCTCTTCGGCGCTCAGCCCCAGCAATTCCACCGTTTCGGCGTTGAGGTCGCGCCCGATCCCACCCACGGAAAGCGGGCGAATTGTCCGTATCCGCACTGCGGGGTCTTCTGCGCGTCGCCAGATGCCCAACGCCTCCTGGATGGCCCGCTGCTGGGCCTGTTGAATATAGCCATCATACTGGGTATTGGGGGCCTGGGCCAGGCGATTGGCCATGCCCTGGCGCGCCATCTCCCAGTTGACCAGGCGCTCGTTGAGCCACAGATACCCCCAGCGCTCCCCGCTGGGGCCATTAGGAACGGCGCCCTGTTCCAGGCCCACGGTTTGTCCCACTACCAGAGCTTGCAGGGCGGCGGTCGCTTCTTCAAAGAAAGGTTGACCCGGCTCCGGGGCATTGATGCCGATCAGACGGCAATCTCGCCGCCTTGCAGCACCAGCAAGTCCCCCTCCAGCACGCGCTCCACCTGCACCTGCGGAGGTTGGGCGGGCGGCGGCGGAAAGACTTCGGTTGGCAAGGGGGTTAAAGTGGGTGGCGCTGCCGTCGGGCGCGCCGGAGATTCGTCCTCACCGCCTGTACAGGCCGCCAACAGCAACCCCAGCAACACCGCGCAAACCAGCCCATAACGACTGCTCATCGCCCCCTCCTTACGTTCTTTGCACTTTTCTAGTCTAGCCTGATATAGTTATGGGGCAACCCAAAAAAGGTCCCTACCATGCTGCGTTTTGTCCATATCAGCGATACTCACGTTGGCCCAGATGCCACCTTTACCCTCTACGAACAAAACACGCTGGCCTCGCTGGAGGCGCTCATCACCCACTTAAACGAAGAACTGCCCTTTGCGCCGGATTTCGTGCTGCATACGGGCGATGTCATCGACATGCCGAACGCTGCCAGCACCCAATTGGCCGCGCAAGCCCTGGCCCGGCTCCGCTACCCCATCTACTACGCTATTGGCAACCACGATAGCCGCGCCCAGGTGCGCGCGCACCTGCTGGGCCAGCCCCCCAGCGAGGACCCCCTGTGCTATGACTTCGTGGCCAACGGTGTGCATTTTATCGTGCTGGATAGCCTGCGCGCCGGGGAACCCCAACCTTCAGGCGAACTTGGCACCGCTCAACTGGCCTGGCTTGCCGCCCAGCTAGAAGGCTCCGAGGCGCAATCAGTGGCGGTGGTGGTGGCACCACCTCGCCGGTTGACACGCAGGTCGAATGGGTGCAGGGGATGATGTTGCTGGTGGACCGCGAAGCCTTTTTTGACGCCCTGCGCCCGCACCGCGCCCGGTTGCGGGGGGTGTTCTTCGGGCACATTCACCGCGCCTTCACTGCCTATCGTGATGGCATCCTGTGCAGCGCGGCGATGTCCTCCTTCCGCCAGTTTTTCCACTACCCCGGCGACCCCAAACCGCGCTTTGACTATGCCGCGCCGGGTGGCTATGCCCTGGTCACCATGACCCACCGCGAAACCATCGTCAACCACTACACCATCCCGCGCTAGGGGTGCGCGCATGGGCATTGATTATGTGATTGGCTATGGCTGCGTGCCTAAGGAAATGCTCACCACCGAGCATTTGCTGGCGGCGCTCAAGGCCGGGGAACGGGCAAATGCCATCGTGCGCTTTACCGCGACAACGGCGACCAGCGCCCCGAAGCCGAAATGGGCGGCGAGATCATGCGGCGGGCGGCCAATGGCGAGGAATTTACCGAAACCGTGCGCGTGAGCGACCTGCGCACCCTGCACAGCGAACTGGCGCCCTACCGTGATTATTGCGCGGGGTGCCCGGCCAACCGCACCAGCCAGCCCTTCGGCTGTGTGGGGCACATCAATTACCCACTCTCGCAAGCAGCGGAAATCTGGCTGCTCTCGCAACTGCCCAGCCCAGAAGAACCGCTCCCCTTTTTGCTGCTCACCAAAGCGGAGGAATTCGGCAACACCGGTGCCACGGCCCTGGCCCTACGCCAGAACAACCCCGGCATCATCTTTGGATCCGCGCAGCCTTTCGCCCGCCAATACCCCGAGATGGACATCAGCAGCGACCAGCTTTTTGAGCTTTTTTTCCTGCTGGGGAGCCCGATTCCGCTCAAGCGCATGGTGATGCTGCTGCTCTACAGCGGCGCCATCGACCGCAACCTGGAGGCCGACGCGCTGCTGGCGCTCACACCTGCTCCACCGGATGCCCGCCAGCGTTATCCCTTCCGCCTGCTGCCCAGCCTGGCGGATGACCGTTCGGTGCTGGACCTGAAGGGCTTCCTTTATGCACTGTATCTGGCCTGGACGCTCAATCGGGAGATGCTGCTGGACGTATGAACGGGGAACCAGGGCGGCGCCACCTGGACCGCCCTGCCAGAATCACATCGCTTCGCTCAAGAGGAACAGCATCAGGCACGTCACCACGATCAGCGCCAGCGTGACGGGCAGGATTACCCCCAGCGCGATGATCGAAAAAGGTGTGCTGTTTTCGTTTTCCTGACCTTCGTCGTACATGGTGTTCCTTTCAGTGTATGCTGGCGCGATTATAGCGCAGGGCCAGCGGGCTTGTCACCTCAGGGGCAGGACCCCTTCTGGCTCAACATGCAGGTAGAGCGCTTCCTCCGGGGCAAAGTTCGCGGCCCGGCTGGGCAGGGCCAGGTGCAGGCAGGTTCCGCTGGCGTGGCACACCGTCAGGTGGACCAGCGCCCCCCGGAACACCTGCCCGGCCAGGCGCACCGGGATGTGCCCTGGCCCAGCTTGGCGGCTCAGGTGGGCATAGCCAGGGTGCAACAGCAGGTGTGGCGCCGCTTCGGACAGCACAAACATCCCCAGGGCAGTATGGGCCAGCGTTCCGCCTTCTGGATAGGTGGCGGGCAGGATGTTGGTCAGGCCCAGAAAGCGCGCCGCAACGACCGTCGCCGGGCGCAGGTAAAGTGCCTGCGGGGCGTCGATCTGTTCAAGCTGTCCGGCGTTCATCACGGCAACCCGGTCCCCCACGGCCAGCGCCTCTTGCTGATCGTGCGTCACATACAGCGCAGTGATGTCTGCCACGTCCAGGATTTCGCGCAGTTCCAGGGCCAGGCGTTCGCGCAGGGCGGCATCCAGGGCACCCAGAGGCTCATCCAGCATCAACAGGCGCGGACGTGGCGCCAGGCTGCGGGCCAGCGCAACCCGTTGCTGCTCTCCGCCAGAAAGCTCGGTAACGCTCCGCCGGGCCAGGGCGCTCAAGCCAACCAGGTCCAGCATTTCCGCAACCCGCGCCTGGGCTGCGCGCCCGCTCTGGCCATGCATCTTCAGGCCAAAGGCCACGTTTTGCGCCACGTTCAGGTGTGGGAAGAGCGCAAAATCCTGAAACATCAGCCCCAGGTGGCGCTGGTGAGGCGGCAACCCGCGCAAGGGCTGCGTGGCCAGGCACACCTCGCCGGCGTCGGGTTGCTCCAGCCCAGCTACAATACGCAAAAGGGTGGTTTTGCCGCAGCCGCTCGGCCCCAGAAGGCAAACGGTCTCGCCCTGCGCCACGTTCAGCGAGACGCCCCGCAACACAGGCAGCGCTCCGTAGCTTTTTTCCAGCCCACGCACGTCCAGCATCAGAACTCTCCAATCACGGTTCGGTTGAGGCGGTCGATCAGCAGAAAACCCGCCGCGCAGACCGCCATCAAAATAACGCTGAGCGCCAACGCCTGCCCATAGTGGAGCGCGCCAGCTGGCCCAGCAAACGAAAAATAGCAACAGGCAGGGTGGGCGTTTGCGGGCGTGCCAGAAAGACCGCCGCGCCAAACTCGCCCATGCTCACTGTAAAGGCAAAACTGGCACCTACGGCGATCCCCCGGCTGATCAGGCGCAGTTCCAGCGCCAGCCAGCGACCGCCAGGGCGCCGCCCCCAGTCACCGCCGCGGTTCGGGCCAG
>JAAUUD010000145.1 GCA_012031655.1 Anaerolineae bacterium
AGCTTTCAGGCTGCGCCTATTGGCCCAGGCAGGTCACGGAGTCGCTGGAGCGCTCCGCCGGGGCAAAGCAGGGCAGTTCATAGGCATCTGGCAGCACTTCTGCCAACAAGGTGTAGTAGGCAAAGGGCTGCTCTGGCTCGGCGTCGGTCAGTTCCACCACGTACATGGGCACCAGGGCCTGGTGGTCTTCGGGACGGATGAAGTAGGTGCCCTTCGGCCCTTCAAACGCCAGCCCTTCCAGCGCCGGGATCAGGTCTTCGGCATCGGTGCTGCCTTCGGTGGCTTCCAGCGCGGCCACCAGGGCTTGCGCACTGGCAAAACCGCATTCCGTGAACAGGTCCGGCGGGTCGCCCGCGTAACGTTCCTGGTGCGTTTCCACCAGCCAGTCGTTCACTTCGGTATCGGGCAGGGTGTAGTGATAGACCACGAAGCCCTGGTCGCCCTCGCGGTTGAGGCCCAGCGCATCCTGAATATCATTCGAGTTAAAGCCCGTCAGCACACCCATTTCGTCGCTCACGCCCAGGTCAGCCATTTGCTGGAACAGGTTCACGCCGCTGGCGCCTGCCCAGGTGATGATCACGAAGTCTGCGCCCGTATCCAGCAATTCGGTAATGGCCGGGGTGAAGTCCGTGGTGTCGGCGCCAACCAGGATGGTATCACGCATGGGGGGTCGCGCCCACGCTTTGCAGCGCCACATCAAAGGCAACCGCCGAGCCAGTCCCGAAGGCGTTATCCGGCGCAAACTGAACGTAGTTGCCGCCGAAGGACTCCAGCGCAAAGGTCGCGGCGGTGTAGGCATCGTGGAAGGAGTTGCGGCAGGCGCGGAAGGTGTATTCGTTGAAGGCTTCGCCGGTGATGGCCGGGGTCGCTGCGGGGCCTGCCAGCATCACGACTTCATATTCGGCTGCCGTGGCCATCAGGTTGAGGGTCACTGTCGAGCTGGGCGAACCAAAGAGCACTTCCACGCCCTCTTCCTCAATCAACTCGCGCGCATCTTCGATGGCCTGGTCGATGTCGCCAGCATTATCGCGCACCACCAGCTCAATCGGACGCCCAGCGACTTCCAGCGAGCCATCCGTGGCATATTCCAGACCCAGCTCAAAGCCCTGGGTTTGCTCAAAGCCATAAACCGAAAGCGCGCCCGCATGGTCGGTGAGCACGCCAATTTTCAAGGCATCATCCTGCGCTGTGCTCAGGCCCGGCGCCACCAGACCCAGCGCCAGCAGGATCACCATCCCCAAAACCAGACTTTTTTTGTGTTTCACTATATTTCTCCTTTTTTATGAAGCCCTGTCTTGTGCTGCTTTGCTAAGGTTTGCATTGTTGTGAGGTGCTGTAGCACCCTTTGCGGTGGTTTCGAAGAAAAAACACCTCCTTTTCTGACTCATCTGCTTTTGCTTTTGCTCCAGCTTCCCTGGGCGTTCGCCCCAGGTCTGAGAGCAGATAGCTGCATGGTTGGGTTGGCGCCCAGCCCTTCAGGGCGCCTGTGTAGTGGCGGTCGCCTGGCTCAAAAAGCTGATGAACAGGGGCGCAAACCGGTTCAGTTGCTCCAGGTGGGGCGAGTGCCCGGCGTTCTGGAAAAACGTCTTTTGCACATTGCCATAGCGCGCCAGCACCGCCGCCAATTGGCCATGCATCGGCTGGATGGGGAAAACTGCTTCGCCTGGATAGTCTGGGATGCGCCCCACCTTGCCCAAACGCCCTGTGTCTGAGGCGGCTTCGTTGGAGGTCACCAGGTCGGCATCGCCCCCCACCCACCAGATTGGCGGTTTGAGGGCCAGGTCTGCGATCCCGCTGACGTTAAAGTATTTGGGCGAAATTGCATTAGAAACACCCCGTGTTCCGGGGGCGAAGTAGGGCCAGTGTTCGCTGGGGGTCCAGTCGCCAGGCAGGTTATCTTCCCCAAGCGTGGGCATCAGCATGGAGTCCAGAATGATGGACTCGCGCGGGTGCTGAAAGCTGGGGTGCCAGACCACATTACGCAGGGCATTCAGCGGCGCAAAAGGGTGCTCAGTGCCGCGATATTGCGCCTGCATCAGCCGTAGCAGCTCTGGGTTAAACATGCGGGCACCCGTACCGGCGTAGTCCGGCCAAATGGGGATGCCTTCGGCGCCGCGTGTGCCGCCAAACCCATAGGGCGACATCGCACCAATCAGGGTCACACTTTGCAAGCGCTGAGGGTGGTCCAGCAGCAGTTGCATCGCGATCCCGGTCCCCAGGCTATGCCCCACCAGATGGAACTGTTCCCAACCCAGCGCCACCGCCAAGGCCAGAATGTCCTCGCAGAAATCCAGCACACCGCGCGTTGCGTCCACCGGGGTGGCCTGGCTGTGTCCGTAGCCGCGCAGGTCTAGCGCCACGCTATGGAAGTCTGCTTCGGGCAGCGCCAACATCAGTTCTTCCCACCATGTTGCTGCCGAAATATTGCCATGCACAAACAGAACACGGTGATGACCGCTCCCCCGTTCCAACAGGTGCAAACGGAGTTGCGGGGTGATGATGTAGCGAGACGTCAACCCAATGGAAACTGGAAGGACCATCAAAAAACTCTCTTAGGCAAAACCAGGCCAGCGCAGCAATTGCCCCAAACCCAATAGCTCTATGCTGGGCACCTCAGCGCCATCTATTTCGGAGCTTATTGTACACAATTTTTGGGGGCCAGCAACCGCACAGCCAGGTCCTGGAGGGGTGCGGGTTCCCGCCGATTCGGGGAGAGGTGACATCTAGCGCTGCTTAACATGAACTTTAACAGTGTCAGCTGTGCCTCAATATTTTTTAAGATAAGCACAACGGGACGCAGGGAACGCACCACCCACTTGCCCATATCTTCGCGGCTGCAGGGAACTCTCCCTGATTGACAGGGGTGCGCCACCCAAAAGCAATAAGGTGAAGCAGCCCGATGATTACCAATCAACGTCGTGTACGAATCAAGCTCTATGGTGCACAACAGGCGCACAGCACACACCGCTTTATCCAACGCGTTGCGCTTGAGTTGGGCCTGCTGGGGTGGGTCCGGAACTCTGAGCATGGCGTGGTCTTAGAAGCCGAGGGCGGTGTGCAAGACCTGCTAGCCCTGATCGCGCGTCTCCAGCAAGAAAACTCCCCCCAATATAGCATCGCGAGCCTGGAGTATCTGCTGCTGGCGCCGCAAGGCTACATCCAGTTCGAAACGCTGCCTGATGAGCATCCCGCGAGCGCTGGGGTCGGGTAACCCTGGTGCTCCGTCTACACCCTGTTCACATCTCGCATAACCTGTATCGAGGACAGAAATGAATTCTCCTGTACCTATCAAGACGCTGGACGCGAACGAGGCCGTAGCGCGCATTGCCTACGCCCTCAACGAGGTTATCGCCATCTATCCGATTACACCTTCCTCGCCCATGGGCGAGTGGGCCGATGCCTGGGCCGCCACCAACGAACCTAACCTGTGGGGCCTGGTCCCGAACGTGGTCGAAATGCAGAGCGAAGGCGGCGCCGCCGGGGTCGTCCATGGCGCCCTGCAAACCGGGTCCCTGACGACCACCTTCACGGCCTCGCAAGGGCTGTTGCTGATGCTGCCGAACATGTACAAGATCGCCGGGGAACTGACCCCGGCTGTGTTCCATGTGGCGGCGCGCTCGCTGGCCGCGCAGGGGCTTTCTATTTTTGGCGACCACAGCGACGTCATGTCCGCACGCATGACTGGCTGGGCGTTGCTGGCCTCTGCTTCGGTGCAGGAAGCGCAAGATATGGCTGTCATCGCGCAAATGGCCTCGCTGGAGTCGCGCATTCCCTTTGTCCACTTCTTTGATGGCTTCCGCACCTCGCACGAGGTCGCCAAAATTGCCGTGGTGACCTACGACCAAATGCGTGAGTTGATCGACTTCAACCGCGTGCTGGAACATCGCGCGCGGGCCATGTCGCCAGATCATCCTGTGTTGCGCGGCACGGCCCAAAACCCGGATGTTTACTTCCAGGCCCGCGAAACAGTGAACCCCTACTACGCCGCCTGCCCAGTGATCGTTCAGAACGCGATGGACCGCTTTGCTGAAGTCACCGGTCGGCAATACCAGATTTATGAGTACTACGGCGCGCCGGACGCGGAACGGGTGATCGTGCTGATGGGGTCCGGGGCAGAAACCGCTCATGAAACGGTGGACTACCTGACGCAACGTGGCGAGAAGGTCGGCATCCTGAAGGTGCGGCTCTATCGCCCGCTGGAAGTGCGCCACTTCTTGCAGGCCTTGCCTGCTTCGGTGCGCGCCATTGCCGTGTTGGACCGCACCAAAGAGCCGGGCAGCCCCGGCGAACCGCTCTACCTGGATGTGGTGAGCGCGCTCTTCGAGGGCCTGAGCAGCGGCGCGGTGGATGCCCTGCCCACCATGGTCGGCGGTCGCTATGGGCTGTCCTCCAAGGAGTTTACCCCGGCCATGGTGAAGGGCGTGTTTGACCACCTGGACCAGCCCCAGCCCCGCAACCACTTCACCGTTGGCATCATGGACGACGTAACCTACAGCAGCATTGGCTACGACCCCGACTTCTCCATTGAACCGGAGAACGTGGTGCGTGCCCTGTTCTATGGCCTGGGCTCGGATGGCACGGTGGGCGCCAACAAGAACTCGATCAAGATCATTGGGGAAAACACGCCCAACTACGCGCAGGGCTACTTCGTCTACGACAGCAAGAAATCCGGCTCCATGACCACCTCGCACCTGCGTTTTGGGCCACAGCCCATCCGCTCGGCCTATCTGGTTACCCGGGCGAACTTCGTGGCCTGCCACCAGCAGACCTTCATCGAGCGCTACAACATCCTGGAATTTGCAGAACCCGGCGGCGTGTTTTTGCTGAACACCTACTTTGGGCCCGACGAGGCTTGGGATAACCTGCCGCAGGGCATCCAGCAGCAAATCGTCGAAAAGCGCCTGCGCTTCTATGTGATTGACGCCTTTAAGGTGGCCTCCGAAAACGGCATGCGCAACCGCATCAACACGGTGATGCAAACCTGCTTCTTTGCCATTTCGGGCGTGCTGCCGCGCGAACAAGCCCTGGAAGAAATCAAGCAGTCCATCCGCGACACCTACGGCAAAAAGGGCGATCACATCGTCCAGATGAACCTGAACGCGGTTGATAACACGCTGGCCAACCTCTACGAAGTGGCTGTGCCCGAAGCCGTGACCAGCACGCTGAGCTTTATGCCCCCAGTGAGCGGGAACGCCCCTGCATTCGTGCGCGATGTGCTGGGGCCAATCATCGCCCAGCGCGGCGACGACCTGCCAGTGAGCGCACTGCCCATTGATGGCACCTTCCCCACCGCCACCGCGCAGTATGAAAAGCGCAACCTGGCGCTGGAAATCCCGGTCTGGGACCCAGAAGTGTGCATCCAGTGTGGCAAGTGCGCCATGGTTTGCCCCCATGCCGTGATCCGCATCAAGGTGTACGACGAAGCCGCGCTGGCCACCGCGCCACAGACCTTCAAAGCAACTGCCGTGCGCGACCGCGATTGGCAAGGCATGCAATACACCATCCAGGTCTCGCCAGATGACTGCACCGCCTGCGGCATTTGCGTGGATGTCTGCCCGGCCAAGAACAAGTCCGCCGCCGGGCGCAAGGCCATCAATATGGAAGCGCAACCGCCCATCCGCGCGCAGGAAAACGAAAACTGGGACTTCTTCCTGAGCCTGCCAGAGATGGATCGGCGCCAGATCAAGGTGAACAGCATCCGCCAGCAGCAGGTCCAGCAACCGCTCTTCGAGTTCTCCGGGGCTTGCGCGGGTTGCGGCGAAACGCCCTACGTCAAGCTGGTGTCGCAACTCTTCGGGGACCGGACCATCATCGCCAACGCCACGGGCTGCTCCTCGATTTACGGCGGGAACCTGCCCACCACGCCCTATACGGTCAATGCAGAAGGGCGCGGCCCAACCTGGTCCAATTCGCTGTTCGAAGATAACGCCGAATTTGGCCTGGGGATGCGCGTTTCGATTGATGCCCAGATCCAGCAAGCCCGCGTCTTGCTGCAACAACTGGCCGGTGAGGTGGGCGAAACCCTGGTGACAGACATCCTGCAAGCAGAACAACGCAGCGAAGCCGACCTCTACGACCAGCGCGAGCGGGTGGCCCTGCTCAAGAAGCGTCTGGCCGAGCTGGATAGCGCTGTTGCGGCAGAACTGCTGAGCCTGGCGGACAACCTGGTGAAGCGTAGCGTGTGGATCGTGGGCGGGGACGGTTGGGCCTACGACATCGGTTTCGGGGGCCTGGACCATGTCCTGGCCAGCCAATATGACGTCAATATCCTGGTGCTGGATACCGAAATTTACTCCAACACCGGCGGCCAGATGTCCAAATCGACGCCGCTTGCAGCGGTGGCCAAGTTCGCGGCAGGCGGCAAACGCACCGCCAAAAAAGACCTGGGCCTGATGGCGATGAGCTACGGCTCGGCTTATGTGGGCCGGGTGGCGATGGGTGCCCGCGACGAGCACACCCTGCGCACCTTCCTGGAAGCTGAAGCCTACCCTGGCCCCTCGCTGATCATCGCCTATAGCCACTGCATCTCGCATGGCATCGACATGACCACCGCCAACCAGAACCAGAAGATGCTGGTAGACACAGGCCAGTGGCTGCTCTATCGCTATAACCCACTTCTGGCAAACGAGGGCCAAAACCCGCTACAACTGGACTCGCGCCCGCCCAAAGCGCGTGTGGAAGAGTTCCTGAAGATGGAAAACCGCTTCCGCATGCTCACCAAGTCGGATCCCGAAGCCGCCGAGCAGCTCTTCAAGGCGGCCCAGGAGGATGTCGACTTCCGCTGGTCCTTCTACCAATACCTGGCGGAGCGTCCGCTGGGCAGCAACGGGCACTAAACAACCGCCCGCGTTTCGCCAATCGTTGGGGAGGTCCAACCGGGCCTCCCCATTAAGTTGACTTGTTCACACAGGAGCAACACATGGATCTGACAACCACCTACCTGGGCTTGAGCCTGCGGTCCCCGCTCGTCGCTTCGGCCAGCCCATATTCTGAAAAACTGGATATGATCAAGCGCATGGAAGACGCCGGGGCCGCCGCCGTTGTGCTGAACTCGCTCTTTGAGGAGCAACTGCGCCTGGAACAGGAAGCCATCGAGCACCACCTGACCTATGGCACCGAGAGCTTCGCCGAAGCCCTGACGTATTTTCCAGAACCCGAAAACCTGCACGTGGGGCCAGAGAGTTACCTGGAGCACATCCGCCGCGCCAAAGAAGCCGTCGATATCCCCATTATCGCCAGCCTGAACGCCACTTCCATCGGTGGATGGACGCGCTTTGCCCGCCAGATGCAGGATGCCGGAGCCGATGCGCTGGAACTCAACATCTACGCGATTCCCACCGATTTACATTTAAACTGCTGCTGAAATTGAGCAACAGTACTTAGATGTGCTGAAAGCTGTGAAATCTGTGGTGACGATTCCGGTTGCCGTTAAGCTCAGTCCCTATTTCACCAGTCTGGCAAATATGGCGTATCGTCTGACGCTGGAAGGTGCGAATGGACTGGTGTTGTTCAATCGCTTCTATCAACCTGACATCGATGTAGAAGCGCTGGAGGTGCGCCCAAATGTTCTGCTGAGTACACCGCAGGATATGCGATTGCCGATGCGCTGGATCGCAATCCTGTATCAACGGATTGCGTCTGATCTGGCGGCAACCAGTGGTATCCACAAAGCTCAAGATGTCGTGCGAATGCTCATGGCGGGCGCAAATGTGACCGCGATCGTGAGTGTGTTACTACGACATGGGATTGATTATCTGCACATTCTTGAAACGGATCTGCGAACCTGGATGGAAGAAAACGAGTACGCTTCCGTTCAGCAACTACGCGGGTGCATGAGTCAATTGAGATGCCCCAATCCCAGTGAGTTTGAACGGGTGCAATACATGAAAGCGATCCAGACTTACCGACCAACAGTTGCGGAGGCTCCCGAAGCTTCTCATTTCTTTAGTTAGGATCGTGAATTAACTCAAACCCAAAACTTAATTTCTGCAAACGCGGCACTGCCGCGCTTGCAGAAATTAAAAATTCGGTTTTAATTAATTCTCATCCTGAATACCCACATCTTGCACCTTAGAAAACCAGAACCCGAAAAGGTGATTTTGCCGCCGCGAAGCGGCGGCAAAATCACCCTTCTGGGTTCTGGCGCAAGATGTGAGTAATACCCATCCTTTAG
>JAAUUD010000146.1 GCA_012031655.1 Anaerolineae bacterium
CCACCCCCAGAGAAAAGCGCCCGCACCGCCGAGCGCCTGGGCCTGGAGGTGGGCTATCCCGATTTTGCCGCCCTGCTGGCCGACCCGCAAGTGGAGGGGGTCCACATCACCACCCCCAACAAAACCCATTTTGAGATGTCCAAAGCCGCGCTGGAGGCGGGCAAGCATGTGGTCTGCGAAAAGCCGCTGGCCATGAACGCCCAGGAGAGCGCCGCGTTGGTCCAGGTAGCGCGCCAGCATCCGCAGCTTATCAGCGCGGTGAACTACAACATCCGTTTTTACCCGTTGCTGCTGCACGTGCGCGAGCTGATCCAGAACGGCGCGCTGGGCGAGCTATACACCATCCGGGGCGCCTACGTGCAGGACTGGCTGCTCTATGACACGGACTGGAACTGGCGCCTGCTGCCAGAAGAAGGCGGCGAACTGCGCGCCGTGGGCGACATCGGCACGCACTGGATGGACCTGATGGCCTTTCTGACCGGGTTGCGGGTGGATAGCCTGCTGGCGGACCTGGCGACCTTTGTGCCGGTGCACAAGAAGCCGCGCCAGGCGGTGGCGACCTTTCAGGGCAAGGAGCAGGCCGCCCCCACCGAATTTGACCCGGTGGAAATCGCGACGGAGGACTGGGGCGCGGTGCTCTTCCGCTATGCCAATGGGGCGCGGGGCAGCCTGGCTGTTTCGCAGGTCAACGCCGGGCGCAAGAACCAGCTCACCTTCGAGATCGCCGGGTCCAGGGGGGCGGTGGCGTGGAACTCCGAGCGGCCTAACGAGCTGTGGCTGGGCCACCGCGACCAGCCGAACCAGTTGCTCATCAAGGACTCGGCGTTGATGAGCGCGCCCGCCCGCCAGCATTCAGACTACCCCGGCGGCCACACAGAAGGCTTTCCGGATACCTTCAAGCAGCTTTACCGCGCCATCTACGGCTACCTGGCGGCGGGCGATTTTTCCGCGCCGCGCCCCTTCCCGACCTTTGAGGACGGGCATATTGAGGTGCTGCTGTGCGAGGCCATCCTGCAAAGCCACCGCGAACGGCGCTGGGTGGAGCTGGCACGCGGCTAAATGAAGCCTTTTTTTTGCGAAGGAGAACCCCATGCAACTTGGATTTGTGACCGCGATTTTGCCGGATTGGCCGCTGGAGCAGGTGATGGAGTTTGCCGCTCAGCACGGCTACGATTGCCTCGAGGTGATGTGCTGGCCGGTGGGCAAGGCCGAGCGGCGCTATGCTGGCGTGACGCACATTGACGTCAGCGATTTTAGCCAGGCGGATGTGGACCGCATCCACGGCCTGGTGGAAAAGCACAAGGTCAACATCAGCAGCCTGGGCTACTACCCCAACCCGCTGGTGGCGGACGAAGCCGAGCGCAACACCTATATTGAGCATATTAAAAAGGTGATCGTGGCCTCGAAAATGCTGGGCATCAACCTGATGACCACCTTTGTGGGGCGCGACCCCAACAAGGCCATCGAGCACCAGTGGGATGTCTTCGAAGCCGTCTGGAAGCCGCTGGTGGCCTTTGCGGAAGAGCAGGGCGTGCGCATCGGCATCGAGAACTGCCCCATGCTGTTCTCGCTGGATGAATGGCCGGGCGGCAAGAACCTGGCCATCTCGCCGGAGGTGTGGCGGCGCATGTTCGAGAGCATCCCCAGCCCCAACTTTGGCCTGAACTTCGACCCCTCGCACCTCATCTGGCAGCACATCGACTACGCCCGCGCCATCTACGACTTCAAAGACAAGCTGTTCCACGTCCACGCCAAAGACACGCGCATCAACCCGGAGTTGATCTATCAGCGCGGCATCACCGGGGTGGGCTGGCACACGCCCAAGCTGCCCGGCCTGGGCGATGTGGACTGGGGCAAGTTCTTTGCGGCGCTGACCGACGTGCGCTATACGGGGCCGGTGGTGGTGGAGGTCGAAGACCGCGCCTACGAAGGCTCCCTGGATGACGTCAAGCGCTCGCTGACGCAATCGCGGCGCTACCTGGAAGCCTTTATGCGCTAGGCAGCCCGGGGCGCGGCCCTGGCGCGCCCCATTTGCATTTTCTCCATTGGCAACCATCCTGAAAGTTCTGGTTCGGCGCCGGGCGCGCAGCATGGTACAATCCCACGCACACACCGCCTTTTTTGGCGGCTGATAATCGAACGTTGATTCGATTGTGCTGGATTGTGATGCACGCTCGCTTTTACTTTTCTTTGAGGAGAGATGCACGTTATGGCCGAAAAAGTGACCACAGTGGACCAGATGGTTCAGCGCATTACCGCGAACTTTGACCCCAGCAAAGCCGCCGGGGTGAACGCTGTCTTTCAGTTTGACATCACGGGGGAAGGCGGCGGCAAGTACTACATCGCGGTGGCGGATAACCAGGCCACCCTGCACGAGGGCGAGCACGCCGCCCCCACCACCACCATGATCGCCAGCGCCAATGATTACATGGCCATCACCAATGGCGAGCTGAACGCCATGACCGCCTTCACCATGCAAAAGCTCAAGATCAAGGGCGACATGGGCATGGCGCTTAAGTTTCAGCAGCTCTTCCCGCAGGGCTAAAGCGCGGGGCGGTGTGCCCGCTCGGCCTGTTGCGGGGCCGGGCGGGGCCAGCTTGCCTATCCCCGCCCGCGATTTTAGGTACAATGAGGGGCAAGGCAATCTGGAGACTTCGGGCTTATGCGCATCGCCGACCCTCCGCGCAAAACCGCGCTGATCTTGATTGTGGATGACGAGCCTTCGGCGCGTCAACTGCTGTCCGATGTGATGGAAGACATTGGGTATCTGACGGCTATCGCCTTTGATGGCAAGC
Organism: Anaerolineae bacterium; assembly: GCA_012031655.1. Taxonomy (GTDB): domain Bacteria; phylum Chloroflexota; class Anaerolineae; order Aggregatilineales; family J027; genus JAAUUD01. The sequence continues at coordinate 2,796 of JAAUUD010000146.1, forward strand.
ACGCCATCGAAAAATTTCAGGAGGCGCAGCCTGCTGTGGTCCTGATGGACGCCATGCTACCGAGCATGAACGGCTTCGACGCCACGCGGGCCATCAAGGCGCTGCCGGGCGGGGCCGAGACGCCGGTGATCATGGTGACGGCGCTGAGCGATGGCGAGGCCATTGACGAAGCCTTCCGCGCCGGGGCCAGCGACTACATCACCAAGCCCATCCATCCCGGCATCCTCATCAACCGGGTGCAGACCTACGTGCAGGCGCAGCTCACGGAGGCGGCGCTGCAAAGCACGCGGGAACTGCTGGGTAGCGCCCTGAGCGGCGCGCCCTTCCAGAACCGTTTGTTGAACAACCTGCCCGGCATGGCCTACCGCAGCCGCCATCAACCGCAGTGGGTGATGGAGTTCGTGAGCGTGGGCTGCCTGGCGCTGACCGGCTATTACCCCACAGAACTCATCGACAACCGCAAAGTGAGCTACCCCGACCTCATCCATCCAGACGACCGCGAACGCGTCTGGCAGACGGTCTATCAGGCTGCCGAAAATGGGCGCCAGTTCCAGGTGACTTATCGCCTGCGGGGCGCTGATGGGCAGGAAAATGGGTCTGGGAACAGGGGATCGCGCTGGATAGCCAGCCGGAATCCACGCGCATCATTGAGGGCTTCATCACCGATATTTCGGCGCTCAAGCTGGCGGAGGATGCAGTGTTGCAGGAGCGCCACCTGCTGCGCACGATGATCGACAACCTGCCACACTACATCTTCGTCAAGAATCGCGAGAACCGCTTCATCGTCAGCAACCTGGCCAATGCGCGCTATCTGGGCGCCAGCCACCCCAGCCGGGTGATCGGCAAGCAAAACAGTGACTTTTTGCCGCCGCAACTGGCCAGCCTCTACGACGCCGCCGACGAGCGCATTATGGCCGGGGGCGAGAGCATTTATAACTGGGAAGAAGAGGTCTACAACCCCGCCACGGACGAGGTGAAATGGTATGCCATCACCAAGGTGCCGTTGCTGGGCGGGGATGATCAGATCACCGGGCTGGTGGGCATGATCCGCGATGTGACCGAAGCCAAACTGCTGGAGCAGGAAATGCAGCGCGCCAATGATCAGTTGGCCGAACTCAGCCGCCTGAAGTCTCACTTTTTGCTGAAGATGAGCCACGAACTGCGGACGCCGCTCAACAGCGTGATCGGCTACACCGACATGCTGCTGAGCGGCTTCGGCGGGGAACTCAACGAGACCCAGCGCGACCGCCTGCGCCGCGTGCACGAAAACGGCGAGGCCCTGCTGGCGCTCATCAACGATATGCTGGACCTCTCGCGCATCCAGACTGATAGCGTGGAGGTGAAGCTCGAGGTGCTGGACGTGGCCGCCCTGGCGCAGCAGGTGGTGCAGGACTACCAGGCCATGGCAAAGCAGCGCGGCCTGGCCCTGGGGGCGCAGCTTAGCCCGGCGCTGGCGCCTGCGTTGGCCAGCCGCGAAAACGTGACCAAAGTGCTGGGGCATCTGGTGGAAAATGGCCTGAAGTTCACCCAGCAGGGCGGCGTGACGCTGCACCTGCGCCCGCTGGAAAGCCCGGCCCAATTGCCGCCGGATTTTACGGATGGGCAGGCGGCGCAACCCTGGCTGCATGTGGTGGTGGAAGATACAGGCATCGGGATTGAACCGGACGCCGTGCAAAGGCTCTTTAACGAGTTCAGCCAGCTGGATGACTCTCCCACGCGGCAGTACGGCGGCACCGGGTTGGGCCTGGCGATTGCCTTTAAGCTGGTGAAGCTGATGAAAGGCCACCTGTGGGTGGAAAGCACGCCTGGCGTGGGCAGCCGCTTTCAGTTTGTGCTGCCCGCCGCAGACTAGGTTGTGTTGACATTTCAGTGCAACCAGATCAAAACGCCGACAAAGTTCAGAAAGCCAGAATATGAGCTATCCAGCTTGTCAAACCGTGAAAAGATGCGACGAAAATGCTTGATCTTGTTGATAAAACATTCCACCAAATGGCGCTCCCGATACAACCAGCGGTCGTATTCGCGCAGAACGGTGGTGCGTCGATGGGGTGGGATCACCGCTTGGATGCCACGTGCCAACAGATAATCGATAAAATCGGCGGCAGCATAGCCACGATCTGCGATCAGATGCTCAAAATCAAACCCATCCAACAAGTATTGGGCTTGCGTGATGTCATGACGATGCCCCCCTGTCAAACGCAAGCGCAAGGGATTCCCCAAGGCATCCACCGTGATGTGAATTTTACAGCTAAAACCACCTCGACTACGCCCCAAGGCTTGCTCACCTCTTTTTTTGTGCGCCAGCGGCACATGGATGGGCACGCACAACGGTACTATCAATCATGCCGTTCTCCATATCGGGATCATCGGCAAAATAGGCTAACATGCGTTCCCAAACCCCGTTCTCACACCAGCGGCGAAAACGCTTGAACACGCTGTTCCAATGGCCGAATTCGGTGGGCAGTAGACGCCATTGCGCTCCACTGCGACTGATCCACTTCACGGCTTCGACGAAACGACGGCAGTTGGCCTCGTTGCCCACATAGGCATGCGGATCTTGCAACAGAAAGTCCCGCATCTTCGTCCATTGATCGTCAGTCAGTCTCACATCTGTCATATGCAGAGTTTAGCTGACTTTCACCAAACGTCAACACAACCTAACCTGGGGACTTCTTCCCCTGGCGCGATAATTTATCAATCTACTCTGGAGGCCCTGCCATGCTCGCCCGCTCGCTTACGTTGTTACTGGTGTTCCTGAGCCTCTTGGCTGCCGTGCCGCCGCTGGCCGCCCAGCAAGATGCCGCCCCGGCCATCACCGCCGAAGTCATCGAGGCCAGTGCGTTGCTCTACCCTTCCCCTCGCAGCGCGGACTTACCCTGCAAACCGTGCCTGCCGGGGCGCAGGTGACCGTGCTGTTCCGCGAAACCAGCCGCGAGGCCGCTTGGGTGCGGGTGGACCTGGGCAACGGCGCGCAGGGCTGGATGCTGCGCGATCATCTGCGCCTCAGCCGCGACGATTGGCAGCGCTTTGTGCCCAGCCTGAACGACAACCAGCTTCATAGCGCGCAGTTTTCTGAGCTGGACACGCTGCCCGGCCCTTTCGTGAGCTATACCGGCTGGTGCCGCAACAACTTTATTGGCTTCCGCACAGAGCCGTTTGAGCACGCCCGCGTGCTCACCCGCCTGGACGACGCTGAGCCGGTCGAGGTGCTGGGCCAGGCGCGCATCAATGGCGCAGCCAGCCAGTTTGTTTACGTCCGCCACCTGAACAGCGACCTGCAAGGCTGGGTGCTGGGCGATTGCGTGGGCTATACCGAATATGGCAACAGGTTGCCAGAGAGCTACCTGGGCTGGATCAACGTCAACCTGCCCATCCTGGCCACATATGAGGGGGTCTACCAGCCCGGCGCAGGCGAGCCTGCGCGCAGCTCAGCGCCACGGTGGGCCGCAACACCTACCTGCGCCCCTTCCGCCTGTCGACGCACCGCTGGAAGAGCACCACCATCGGCATCAGCACGGCCTATCTGCCCGCCGGGACGGTGCTCACGCTCACCGGGCGGGATGCCTGCCCCACCTACTTTAGCTGCTGGTTCGAGGTGAGCCACGCCGGGCAACGCGGTTGGCTCTATGGCGGCCACCTGATCATCGAAGACGACTATCGCCGCTTGCCCATCGTGCCGCGCTAGATTAGAGAAAGGAAGCTTTGCCATGCCTGCTCGTTTCTTGATCCTGGCCGTGTGGCTGGCCGCCCTAGTGTGGCTGGCACCACGCCTCCACGCCCAGGAAGACGCCGCTCCGGTCATCACGGCGGAGGTCGTGGGGCAACCCGCCCGGCTGTATGCCTTCCCGTCCCGAAGCGCTCGCTGGACCCAGGACCTACCCCCAGGGAGCGCCATGACGGTCCTTTACCAGGAGGATAGCCGCCAGGGCTTTTGGGTGCGTGTGGACCTGGGGAACGGTGTGCAGGGGTGGTTGCAGGGCGACCTGCTGCGCCTCTCCCGTGCGGATTGGCGGCGCTTTGTGCCCACGCTGAACGCCAACCAGTTGCAGAGCGCGGCCTTCACGGAATATGAAACGCTGCCCGGCCCCTTCTTCACCTATACCGGCTTTTGCGGCCAGGAAGACGCCATCGCGCTACGGGCGGAGCCATTCCGCCACGCCCCCACCCACGTTCGGCTCAACTCCCGCGAGCGGGTCGAGGTGCTGGGCCTGGCGCGCATCAATGGCACGCCCGCCGCCTATGTTTACGTGCGCCACCTGGCCAGCGAGGCCCAGGGCTGGGCGCTGGGGCGTTGCCTGGGCTACACAGAACTAACCTTCCAGACGCCGGACGGCGTGCTGGGCTGGGAAAACATCCACCTGCCCATCCTGGTGCGTTACGAGGGCGTCTACCAACCGGTTGCAGAAGCGCCGCTCAGCAGCGCCCCGGCCACCGTGCGGCGTAGCACCTACCTGCGCCCCTTCCGCCTGAGTATCATCGCCTGGCCCAGCGTCAACTACGGCATCAGCACGGCCTTTCTGCCCGCCGGGACGCCCGTCACGCTCACTGGGCGTAGCGAGAATTGCGCTGGACGCCCCGCCTATTGCTGGTACGAGCTAAGCGCCGGGGAGCACCGTGGCTGGTTGTGGAGCGGCTTTCTGACCGTGGAACCGGAGGCGAACCGCCTGCCATCGTGCCGCGCTAGGGCGCCTCACATCCCCAGCCAGCGTGATGCCCCCATCAATGACCAGGGTTTGCCCGGTCATGAAGGACGACCCCGCCGAAGCCAGATAGAGCGCGGCTGCGGTGAGGTCGTCTGGGTTGCCAATGCGCCCGGCGGGGGTGCGGCCTTCCAGGTGGGCGCGGGTGGCTGGGTTGTTCCACAGCGCTTCGGAAAAGCGCGTGCGGATGAAGCCCGGCGCCAGCGCATTGACCTGGATGCCCTGCGGCGCGAGTTCCTGGGCCAGCACGCGCGTCAGCATGATCAGCGCTGCTTTGGAGGTGCTATAGACACCCATGCCCATCCCCGGCTGAAAACCCAGAATCGAAGCGATGTTGATGATCTTGCCGCCTTCGGGCAGGTGTGGCGCGGCATACTTGGCCAGCAAGAACGCGCCGAACACGTTCACCTCAAAGATTTTTTGCCAATGGCTGGCTTCGGCCTCCAGGATGGGGCCGAAGTGGGGGTTGGTGGCGGCGTTGTTCACCACAATATCCACCCGTCCCAAGCTGGCGACGGTCGTCTGGACCAGGTTTTGCAGCGCGTCGGGGTCGCCAGCGTGGGCCGG
>JAAUUD010000147.1 GCA_012031655.1 Anaerolineae bacterium
GCCCTGCTCTACAAAACCGGTCAACCAGCGCAGGATGCAGATGAAGATGCCTTGCGCCAGGCTGTGACGTAGCCACAGCGCGCCGCTTCTGCATATGAACCCGCGCAGTGTCAAAAAACCTCATCTGCGGGTGCTTTACGGCTAGGCGGTCCTCCACCCATTCGCGTGAGATAACTGCTGTGGCTGGCTCGGCCTGAGCCAGCCACACCTGAGGCTTTGCGAACAACCGGTCCGGGGCTGAAGCCCCATGTCCATCGCCTGCCTGAAGATTAGGTTCGTCGGGCATGGGGTCTCCTGCGGGCGTGAGGTGCCACAACACGCGGGACGGGTGCCGCCAGGCACCCACGGTGCGCGGTTGGTGCAGAGATTCGGCCTACACCAGGCAGGCACCGCAACAAGTTGACAGCTTCAGCGGCGCTTCTTTTTGGGCTTGGCAGGCTTGATGTCACACTCAGCAGCAATCCACCGAGGCTTCCGCCGCAGCGCCCTACCCAGCTGCGGGCGAAAACAGGTGGTCCAACAACTGAGGGCAGCCGTACCAATGAGTGGCGCCTGCGTGCCCAGTGTAGAGACCCGCAGATCAACCTGGGCATATCGGTTATCACGCGTGGTGCGTTCGGCCAAGCGGCGGTGGATCGGGTCCAGAAGGAGGTCGTCGAGACGGGCCATCCGCCCCCCTACCACGATCATCTCAGGGTTAATGAGGTCTACCAGGGCTGCAATTGCGGCGCAGTAGTGCTCGGTGAGCGCCACAAGGGTCTGGCGTGCGGCACTGCCCTGTTCTCTGGCACATTCAATGAAGTGCGTTAGGGCCTCGTCTTCGCTTGCAAAGCAGCGCTCAGGCGCCTGGCGTTGGTAGGCGGCCACTACCGCCGCCTCCGCGCAGCGCTCATCCAAGGTCAACGCTGAGCCCAGTTGCATCAGGCCCACACCCCCTGCTCGGCCATTTTCCCCCTGCCAGAGCTGGCCGTTCAGGATGATGCCTGCGGCGATGCCCTTGCCAATGTACAGAAAGACCATGCTGCGGGCATTACGGTTTAGCCCAAAAATGTATTCGGCCAGCGCCATAGCGCGGACGTTGCTATCGGCCACCACCGGGAGGTCAAAATGCGCGGCAAAGAAGTCGCGCACGGGGCGGTCGTGCAATAAGCCGGGGATGCCCACGCCCACCCCCACACAGCGCTCGCGGATGTCAGGATGGCGTTCCAGCAGGGCCGCTGCTTGCTGCGCTACCAGATCAAAAACCGTGTTGTCCATGGTCGCGCTCAGGCTAATCTGGATCGGCTCCGCGACGATGACGTTCCCCAGCAAGTCCACAATACCAATCGAGGACTCCGCAAAGCCGAGGTGGATGGCCAGCGAAACGCGCGAGCCAGGCACTAGGCTAATCAACTGGCGCCGCCGACCAATGCCCAACTCCGGCGCTACGCTATCGTCTGTTTCCATCACGATCTGCTCGTTCATCAGGTCGGCGGTGATGTTACTGATCGTGGTCAGGGCCAGGCCGCTGCGCTCGGCCAGGTGGCTCCGCGAAGTGGGGTGGCTTTCCCACAGCAAATTGAGGACCAGGTTGCGGTTCCAGGTCTTCTGGTTGAGGTTGTTGCGAATTCTCATTGTCAATGACCCTCTAAGTGGTTGGGGGGGGTTGAAGCTCGGCGTAAGACAACGAGGCTGTTTTGCTGAGGAGATTATAGCAAAACTGGGTTTATGTTCATGCGAGGTTATCCGTTGCTTGCATCTTGCTTGACAACCTGCCACACCTTCGTTACGCTAGATTTACTTACTCCAATGCATAAACAAATTAGGAAGGGCACTTACACACTATAACACGCGCAGCCGGGTCTGCCAATCTCCCCTAAAAAGCAGTTGAGCATTTGAAAGGACTTTTGCCAGATGTTTCGTTCAAAAACCATAATGTTATTGTTGGTGGCGCTGCTGCTGGTGGCGCCGTTCGGCTCTTCGGCGCCCGCCGCTGCACAGGATGACGTCGTGGAATTGGAGTTCGTGAGCTGGTACGCTGCCGAAGCGCCTTTCATCCCGGCGCTGGAGGCCCTCATTGTCGAGTTCGAAGCCCAGAATCCAAATATCCGCATCAATAGCGTGGCGCTGCCTTTTCCGGAGGCTGACCAGTTGTTGGTGCGAGCACTGGGGGGCGATATGCCAGACATCAGCATGACCCACACCAATTGGGTTGGCCCACTGCTGGAGGCCGGCGTGCTGGCTCCGCTGGAGGATGGCCTGTTGCTAAACCTGGAAGACTATAATCCCAATGTGCTGGGCTACTACGAAGGCGACCTGCTGACGGTGGCCTGGGCCATTGCGCCAACCGTGTTGTACTACAACGTCAATCTGCTGAACGAAGCAGGCTACGACGCCCCACCGCAGACTTTTGACGAGCTAACCGAGATGGCCTATGCTATTGACGCGCTGGACGAGGACTACTATGGCATGGCCATTGATAACCTCCAGCTGAACAACTCCGGTTTCTACTTCTATGGCAACATCATCCGCTACTTTGGCGGCCAGCTCTTTGATGAAGATGGCAACGTGGTCATCAACTCGCCAGAGACGGTGGCGGCTTACGAATTCGTGGACCAGATTTTTGAAGATGGCCTCAGCCCGGAAGGGGTAGGCATCCGCGAAATCCGCGAGCTGTTTGCCCAGGGTATTATTGGCTTCCACCGCGATAATGTGCTGTCCACTGGCTTTCCAGAAGCCTTCACAGAGGGCGAGTTTGCCTTTGGGGAAGATTATGACCTGGCGCCCTTCCCTGGCGCAAACCCGGGCGAACCCGGCCCCACCTTCTTCGTGGAGCACCAATTGGCCATCTACGAGGATTCTGACCACAAAGAAGAAGCTGCGCTCTTCATCGACTTCCTGACCGGCCCCGAAGGGACGGCCATCATCAATAGCTTCGACATCCTGCACCTGCCCGTGCGCGAGTCCACGGCGGCGCTAGCTATCTTCACCGATGTCCACCCTGTGGTGTTGGCTTCCGCGACCTTCGCCGAGCCTCTGCCGGGGGTTGGGCCGGACTTCCCGGCCATCATGCAGGCGATTGCCACGGGTGTGCAGCGCGTGGTGATTTTGGATGAGTCTCCCGAAAATGTGGTGCGAGACATCCAGGCCGAAGTTGAGGATGCCGTACGCGACTGAGTCTACTATCAGGAGGGCAGCCTGGCTGCCCTCCTGTGTTTGCTGCTTTGTCAAGCATGGATGAATAGTTTTTTTGAGGTGCTGTGTGATTAGCGCTCGAATTTCTGCCCTGACGGCCCGCGTTCGGGATGCTTTATTTGTTGCCTTCCTCACCGCGCCGGTGATCATCGCGCTGGGCTTGACCGTTTTTTATCCGATTATCGATGGAATTCGGACCAGTTTTCTGGAACATACCATCCGCACCCGGCGCGACCCCTTCTGGAACAATTACCAGAACTACATTGACCTGTACGAAAGTGGCGACATCGAAACGTACTTCCGCACCACAGTGACTTATGTGGTGGCGGTGGTGCTGCTGAGCTTTGTGATCTCGTTTTTGTTGGCGCTGGCGCTGAACAACCGCTTGGTGGTGGGGCGTAACCTGTTGCGCGGGTTGTTCCTCATCTCGTGGGTTATCCCGACCGTGGTGGCCGCGATGCTGTGGGTCTGGATGTTCCAACCGCAGATTGGCGTCATCAACTACATCCTGGGCGAGCAACTGAACCTGGTGGAGGACTCTCAAAATTGGCTCCAGCATCCCCGCCTATCCATGGCAGCCATCGTCATGGCCACCGTCTGGCGCGAGGCCCCGCTGATGTTCATCCTCTTTTTGGCGGGTCTGCAATCCATCCCGCAGGACCTGGTCGAAGCCGCGCAAATGGACGGCGCCGGGAGCCTGCGTGTGCTGCGGCACATCACCCTGCCGCTCATGCTGCCGATCATCGCCATCGCCCTCCTGTTGATCACCATCAACAGCTTTCAGATGTTCGTGGTGCCGTACATCATGACGGGCGGTGGACCCGTGGGGCGCACCACCACGCTCTCGATTGCCGCCTACGAGGCGGCCTTCACAGACTTCAACACGGGCGAGGGCGCTGCTATTGGCGTGATGTGGTTGGTTTCGCTGGTGTTCATCACGCTCATCGTCAACTTGCTGATCTCGCGTACCGAGCGCTAAGGAGACGCCCAGCATGAGGCCGCGAGTCCCTCTCTCTCAATCACAACGCCAACAGCGCCAGCGTGTCCTGGCTTATCTCTTCATTGCTGTGGTGATGGTGGTGTTCATTGCCCCGTCCGTCTGGATGGTGCTTGGCTCTATCCAGCCCAACCGGGAGATCACCAAAGACACGCCCAACTTCATCCCGCGCAACGTTACGCTGGCGAATTACGAGCGTATCGCCACCGAGCCGCAGTTTCGCACCTATTTTCAGAATAGCCTGATCACCACCTCGGCCACGGTGCTCCTTAGCCTGGTGATCTCCATCCATGCCGGGTACGCATTCTCGCGTTACCGCTTTGTGGGCAAGCGCTTGCTGATGACCGGCATCCTCTCGGTGCAGATGTTCCCCAAGGTGGCAATTCTCATCACGCTTTTCGCGTTTTTTGCCCGGTTGGAACTCATCAACACCTACGAAGGGCTGGTACTGTCTCACTTGTCGCTCACGTTGCCGTTTTCGGTCTGGTTCATGAAGGCCTTTATCGATTCCATCCCTTTTGAGCTGGAAGAAGCCGCCCTGATCGATGGGGCAGGACGCCTGCGCAGCATCTGGCAGGTGGTGGTGCCGCTCTGTTTGCCGGGTATCGTCTCGGTAGCGGTCTATACCTTCATGCTCTCCTGGAACGACTTTGTTTTTGCGCTGACCTTAATGAGCCAGGACGACATGCGCACGCTGCCCGTGGGCGTCAACCTGAGCTACATTGGGCAGTTCCAGAACGATTGGTCCGGCATGATGGCCCTCTCCACGGTGGCTTCGTTGCCGGTGGTCATCATGTTCATCCTGCTGCAACGCTTCATGATCGCTGGCCTCACGGCAGGTGCGCTGAAGGCCTGAACCTGGAAAAATCACAGGAACCTCTACCATGTCAAACGGCTACAACGTCATCCTGATCCAGCTCGACTCCCTGAACCGCCACTTTTTGCGGGCCTACGGCAACACCTGGATCGACACCCCTAACCTGACCGCTTTTGCCCAGCAAGCGGCGGTCTTCGATGCCCACTATGTGGGTTCGTTGCCCTGCATGCCCGCCCGGCGCGAAATCTGGGCCGGGACCCAGGAATTCTGGTGGCGCCCCTGGGGGCCGCTTGAACCCTGGGATGTGCCCATCGCCAAGCTGGCCCGCGAGCAGGGTGTGGTGACGCAGTACATCACCGACCATTACCACATGTTCGAGTGGGGCAGCCACAGCTACCACTACGACTTCCACGGCTACGAGTTCATCCGTGGCCACGAGATCGATAACTGGAAGACGGCCCCAGTGCCCCAGGTGCCCCCTTGGGCGCAGAAGATGGTCGAACTGCGCGGCGAATGGGGCCGCCAATATCTGCAAAATGTGGCGGACTTCACTGCTGAAGCGGACTTCTTCGCGCCGAAGGTGATGCAGGCCACTGCCGATTGGCTGGAGCACAACCACAGCCTGCCGCAGTTCTTTTTGCATGTGGATAGCTTCGACGTCCACGAGCCGTTCCACGTGCCAGAGCCCTATCGCTCCATGTACACGGACCAGGACTATCGCCAGCACAACCCCTTCCCGCGCTATGGCCGGGTAGACGAAGGCCTGGCGGCCCTCTCGCTCGCCGAGGTGGAATGGGTGCGGGCGCAATTTGCGGGCAAGCTCACGATGGTGGACCGTTGGCTGGGGCGGGTGTTCGACAAGCTGACCGAGCATCGGCTGCTGGACCGCACAGTGGTGATCATCTCGACCGATCACGGGCACTACCTGGGCGACCACGGTTGGATTGGCAAGCCCAACGCGCCGATGTACCACACCCTCTGCCACATCCCCTTGCTGATCTGGCACCCGGCAGGCGCGCATAACGGGCAACGGGTGAGCGCCATCACTCAGACGGTTGATCTTTACGCCACTGTGCTCGAGGCGCTGGGGGCCGTAGTTCCTGAGCAGACCTTTGTGCACAGTCGGAGCCTGGTTCCTGTTCTGCGGGGTGAGGCAAACCGCCACCGCGATTATGCCGTTTACGGTTATTGCAACTCGCGAATGGGCCTCACGAATGCGCGCTGGACCCTGTTGCGCGACCACAACCGGGACGCCGCACCGCCCGAAATCTACACCACCCAGCTTGAGCAGATTTTCAGCCGGCAGTCGCTCATCACCGGGGCATCGCGCTTTGCCTTTGGCGATCACATCCAGGCCGGGGCCAGCCTGCCGGGGGTCCCGCTACCGGTCTACCGGGTCCGCAACGAAGCCGAGCAACCCAGCCAGCAGCGCGCCGACCTGCTGTTTGATAACCTGACCGACCCGGACCAGGCCCAGGACCTGGCCGCGCAGGCGCCTGCGCAGGTCGCCGCCCTGGAAGCCCACCTACGCGACCACCTGCGCGCGCTCCAGGTGCCAGAAAACCAATGGCGACGCTTGCGGCTGGAGGACTAACCTATGCGGGTGGCGGCCTCGGGGCTGGCTGTGCTTGCTCCGCAAAGCGTTTGCTGGTTGGTGCTCGTCGTCACAGATAGCGTGGCCTGCTGATCTAAACAACCCGAAACCATGGTTCCTGAGGTCAGGAGTCATGGCGGTAGGCCACGGAGGACGCGTGTTCCTTGAACGCTTGCTCCAGGGATGGTCGCTCTCCCCCCGCGCGCAATTCCCGCGCCTGGCGGCGCGGTGGGGGGCTGCTGCTTGGGTCGGCTTCGCTGACTTCGGTCGGCTTGGCCACCCCCCCTTGCCTTTTCCCACTCTTGCTCGGTAGGCAGGCGCACTTTCCAGGCCAGCACATCATCCAGAGCATAGGGGCCGCCCAGCCTGTGAGAGAACCACCGACAAAAGGCGATGGCCTGATACCAGTTCACCATCTCGCGGGGGTGGTTGGCATATGGGAATGCTTGCTCGAAAGGTCGCCGAAATCGCGCTGGCTCCGCCAGACCCTGCCACCAGCGATCATCCACGAGGCCTTCAGGATCATCAATGAACGCCTGGAACTGGGCGTAGGTGATCGGGTAAGCGCGAGATGGAAAAGGTATCCAGTTTCAGAGTCTGTTGTTCATCGCCTTCGCCATAGATGAACTCCCCACCCGGGATTTCCACCCAGGCGATCTCCGACAGCCCATCTGCTGTTGTACCTACCCCAAAATGTGGATCAGGCAAATCGGCCACCTGCCGACCGATGGCCAGCCGCTGAGCAGGTGGTGGGTCATGGCATCGGATATGCGGATGGAATCACGCTCAGCACGCAAGTCTGTTGCAAACATCGCATCCGCTCATAAAGCCGGTAGTGCGCGTCGTCATGCGGCAGCCAATGCCATGAACATTTATAGTACTTCGCCCTACTTAATCATCAATTAAACTTAATTTTATACTTTGTTAAAAAGGTCACGTTGACTTTTAATCGGCGGATGGTTTATGGTGCAAATAGTGTTTTGATCATTAGGTGAAACTTAACGATGAGCCACATCACTTTAAGAAACAAGCAGGGCGTAATCGGAGCCTGGCTAATCGCCCTCTTTTATCTGCTGTCTATCCTGATCGTTCTAGTGGTCATGCCCACGACGGGTTTTGACGGTAGCGCTGATGCCTTCCACAACGCATCAGTCGCCCTGCCCTATGCAGCCGAACATCCTTGGCTGTCGCTGGATATTTTAAAGGATGCCCTGCTGGCGACTGGTTTGATCCTGTTGGGGGTCTACTTATACGCCAGCTACGCTGAGAAGCGCCTGCTGCCACTTGCCCTAGCGCTGGTTGGGGCGGCTTTAGCGCTGGGTAGCGCCATCGCGGGATACACTTCGCTGATGATCGTGATCGACTTGTGGCAAGAGGGTGTCGCCGAAGCCGAAGCTGCCTATTTACCTGTCACACTCATGGCGGGAGGGCTGCGTTGGGCATCCATGATCGTCTCGG
>JAAUUD010000005.1 GCA_012031655.1 Anaerolineae bacterium
CCCGTCTTTAGTGCGGCGTTGGGGGGGAAGCAGCGTCGTGCCGCTGCCTGGTTTGATTGCCTGTGCCATAAACAAACCTTCTTTATAATCAACAACACAGCTTGATGCTGGTGCATCAACATCTGTTCGATACTATTTGTGCTATAAGTTGGTTGCACCAAACTGGTGCAACAAGGGCTTTACAGTCAGCCCCAGGAGATGTTTTCCAGGTTGACCGTTGCCCAGTCAAAGTCGCGCTCCAGGGCACCGCGGAAGGGATCATCTTGTGCCACCGTGCTAGAAGCACTCGCCAGGGCGTTATCGACTTGTGCTTTGTCGAACGCCTGACCAAACGTTTGCTGCCTGTCGTTATCAGTTAATGCCAGTTATGGCGGTGTTGTTTACCAGCCCTGCGATACCGGCGTGTGTGCGGAACAGAACAAACGCCATAACCAGGTTAGCCGCGAGTGATGCGATCAACAAAAGGGGTAATATTTTGCGCATGTGCCTACCCTAAAAAACTAATTTTGAGAGCAGATGGCAGCCGGTTCAGGCTGCCGTCTGCTTGTTAACGTGGGCTACTCGCGGTCCATAACCTCTTGGATTTTCGCTTCGGCGTCCACCACAGCCTCATCAATGGTCATGGTATCGGTCAGGACGTTGTGGATCATCGTTGGGACGATCAGGTTCAGGATTTCGGTAGACTCGGGAACAATCGGGAAGCCGACCCCGTATTGCAGCATTTCGGTGCCCACTTCCAGGAAGCGGATCTGCTCCAGGCGCAGGTCGGTAGAGAGCAATTTCTGGCAGAAGGGGTTTTGGCTTGCCCGCCTTCCCAGCGTTCCATGCCGTGGTTCCCACATAATGCACACACGCCAACCCCAACCGTGCCTGAATATCCACCGCCGCCCGCCCAGAGACCACCGCCACAACCTGTGTGTAGGCGCACAGCTGGTTCAGCAGGTCTCGGTGCAGCGCGGGAACTTCCGCAGCATCGGGCTGCGCCACAATCGGGCTAAGGGTCCCGTCCATATCGGTGATCACGCCCACCCGCGCACGGGTGGCCAGGGGCGCCAGCAGCCCTTGAGTTGCCTCTCGCCAATGCATTCACTTATCCTTGTATTGAGCAAAAGGAACAGCCCATGAAAGTCATTACCGTTACCCTTAACCCGTCTTTCGAGCGCACCTTCGTCGTGCAATATCTAGCGGTAGGCTACCACAACCCCGCCCGCGAAACAACACGCCTGGACCCTGTGGGGCGTGGCGTTAACATCTCCCGGGCGCTTTTCGCCCTGAATGCACGCACAGAAGCCATTGTTTTGCTGGGCACCGATGCCACCGGTATCGCCTACCAGGCCCTCATTGAAAAAGAGCACTTCCCCGTGCGCTTGATTACGGCCAGCGGCCAAACTCGCAGCAACGTTGTGATCTGGGATGCAGGGAACCAGACCGAGACTGTCCTGAGTGAAGACAACGCCGGCTTCACTGCCGAAGAAGTTCACCAGGTTGGGGAGCGTTTGGTGCAGGCCATTGAACCGGGCGATTATGTGGTCTTTGCAGGTCCCCTGCCCCAGGGCGTCTCAGACCAGGTGTATGTACAATTGATTGAGCGGAGCCATAGCTCCGGTGCTGAAATCGTGCTAGACCTGCCCAGCGAAGCGCTGCACGTGACCCTGATGGCGCGGCCCAGCATTGTCTTTTTAACCCAGGTCGAAACGGAGAAGTATTTCAACTATCCGGTTCGCACCCCAGAAGATGTGGCCTACTGTGCCCAAAGGCTCTGCCAGCAAGGGGCGCAGCAGGCGCTGATCATGCTCTCAGACAACAACGGCGCCCTTCTGGCAGCCCATACCGAAGTTGTTCTTTTCCGCTTCCCAGAATTAGAAGCTACAGGTACGCAAAGTGGAGCTATTGCCGCCATGATCGCTGGCTTTCTGGCGGGGCGCCTTCAAGAAAAACCGATCAAAGACGCCGTGCACATTGGCGCCGCCGCAGCACACTACGCACGCCAGCAGATTGGCAACGAATTCCTGGCCTCGGTGGATCTTTCAGAGTACGCCAGCGAGATCATCGTAGAACCTGTTACGCTGCCAGACTAGAGTGCCTGGCCGGGTTCCGGCTTGCTAAAATTAATCACCCGCAGATCATTGAGCAACTTGACCCCGCCGGTGATCACCACAAAAATCTCAAGGCGTCCCAGGAACATGCCCACAATCTGGGTCCACAGCAGCATTGGGGGCGTATCCGGCATGGTGATGCCTACGGATAGCCCCACCGTGCCTAGGGTACTCGCAAATTCGAAGAAGCTATCCCCAAAGCTGTGACCATGCGCAGAGGTGATCACCGCCCCCACGAACAGGATCAGGATATACATAAAAACAAACATTGTGACCTGCCGCACTTTGCGGTCCGTCAGAAAATCCTGGCGTTCTCCCTGCCATACCGGGGGTTCATTGACTGAGTGACGCGGCAAAAAGCGCGTTGGATCTCCCAACGCAAGCTCTTGTAAAGGATGTACACCCGCTGCTGCTTGAGGCCCCCAGAAGTAGACCCTGCCCCACCCCCGATGATCATCAGGGCGGTCAGGATGATCAGCCCAACATCCTGCCAGTTCGCATAGGTTACGGTGGAAAAACCTGTTCCAGAAATCGCCGAAACAGACTCAAAAATCGCCACGCGCACCGCTTTTTCTGTCGAGCTATAAAGCTCCAGCGTGACCAGCCCCAAAAGCACCAGCGAGGCCGCCACCAGCACAATCGTTGCCAGGCGCAGCTCTCCATTGCGAAACACCGCGCTAAACTTGCCACGGAAAAAGGTATAGGCAGTCAGAAAGTTCAGCGCACCCAGCAACATCAGGATGATGATCACAAACTCAATCCAGGCGCTATCCCAATAGCCAATAGACTCGACACGGGTCGAAAACCCCCCGGTTGCCACCGCAGTAAAGGCGTGGTTCAGGGCATCAAACCAGTTCATGCCGGCCAATCGCAATGCCACCGCCCCCGCCACCAGATAGGAAATATAAATCCTTAACACAATGCCTGCGGACCGCCGCACATGCGGCGCCAACTGGTCCGAGCGCCCTTCTGCGACGCTCAGCCCAGCGCCAGAAGGCCCCGCAATCGCACTGAGCACAATAATCACGAAACCGGCTCCGCCAGTGGCCTGCAAAAAGCTGCGATGAAACAGCAATAAGCGCGAGGCTTCGTCATGGACAGGAAATAGCGACAGCCCGGTGGTGGTCAGGCCGCTTGTGCTTTCAAAAACGGCGTGGGTAAAGCTCATGTCAGCATTGACCATAAAAGGCAGTGCCCCACACAGCACCGCAGCAATCCACACCAGCAGCACAATCACGGCCCCTTCCTGCACGTTGAGGCCCTCCGGTTCCTGTGGCATCAGGAACTGCCACAGCAACAGCCCAACCAGGATTAGACTGCTCCCAGCGATCAGAAACCCGGAGGCATAGCGAACTTCATCAGGATAAAACACCAGCAACAACAGCGGGGCGAGCATCAGCCAGCCCATAATGTGCAGAATCTCGCCAGTATATGCCAGGATGGTACGGTAGCGTTGCCGCAAATAGGCTCGATATCGCATGGGCTAGCGCGGTTCAATCCCACAGATGGTGCGCAGATCGTCTTCCTGGTTCTCCGGTTGGCTGATCAGGATCAGGTGATCATCGACCATTAATCGTGTTTGGCCTCTGGGCACCAGCACTTCATCATCGCGCAGGATCGCAGCAATAAGCGTTCCGCCGGAAAGCTCCAACTCAATGAGCGACTTCCCGACCGCTGGCGAATTCGCATCCAGGCGCACATCGGTGATGTTAATTCGCCCATCGGCCACCGGCATCAGCGCAGTGATGTCCTCGAAGCTGGCTTGCTGCTCAATCAGCGAAGCAATCACCCGTGTGGCCGAAAACGCAATCCCTACCCCCAACCGAGTGAAGACTTCTTCGTTTTCTGGGTCGTTGACCAGCGCCAGCGTGCGCGGCACCCCAAAGAGCTTCTGCGCGACCTGGCAGGCAATCAGGTTGTCCTGATCGTGCGAAGTTAGCGCCAGCACCACATCTGCCCGACGCGCGCCGGCCTCCTCCAGCCGATTAACATCGGTCCCTTCCCCAAAAACAACTGTCGCTTTGGTCGCTTGAGAAAGCTCTCGGGAGCGGGCCAGGTCGCGGTTGATGATGGTGACGTGGTTACCACGCTCCACAAGTTGGCGCGTGATGAAATAGACCGTTTTGCTGCCCCCGATGATGACGATTCTCATAGCGGCTTATGCTCTAAACTGGGGTCCACCGCATACAGAAAAGCCGCGACTGAAAGCTGTGTGGGGCTGATCATTTCCACATTTAGGCGTCGGTAGATCGACTCACGGGTTGGGTCATACACGCGGGCAATCACGTGGGGGACGTTAAAGATGCTGCCAGCAATCTGAGCCACCATCAGGTTCAAGTTGTCTTCAGTGGTCGTAGCAAAGAGATAATCGGCCTGGGCGATCTTCGCTGCCCGTAACACGGCCATTTCCGAAGCATCTCCCACAATCTGAAACCCACTAAACTCGTTGGTGAGCTTGTCAAAGGCGGCCTCACGCCGGTCAATCACAACCACACGGTGCCCAATCCCACTTAAACGACTGGCGAGGATACTGCCTAAACGCCCGCAGCCTACTACGATGATGTAATCGGAACGCATAAAATCCTCATCGGCTTGCCTGCGCTATATTGTACCATGAGTCTTGAGTGACGTCGGGACTTGGCGAGCGCCGCCGTATTTGTGCGATTTGCCAAGCCTCTCAGCAACCTCTAAGCCCCAGCCTTATTGCGAGACAAACTACGAAATGCTACCATTCGCAGTTAATACTTCTTTTACTTTTCGTTTCAGACACTTTAAGGAGTTCACCTCATGCATCGTAAGGGTTTGTCGTTAATTGTTTTGCTCGTCGTGACGCTTCTGGCGGTCACCCCCGTTCTCGCCGCTCATACGGCCCCCGGCACCAGCACCCAACCCCAGCAGGAAGAAGGTGTGGTCGTCATCGCCCCCGGAGAGAGCATCCAAATTGGTCTGGCGGCTTCGCTCTCTGGCGATGTCATCCCGGAAGCTGGCCAGGACATCCGCAACGCTGCGCAACTGGCAGTCGACCAGTTTAACGAAGAAATGGGCGGCATCGAAGGCTTCCCGGTCGAACTGCTCGTGGAAGATGACCAGTGCATTCCGGAGCAGGCCGGGAACGTGGCCAACCTGTTCGTAACTGAGCCGCGCCTGGTTGCGGTCGTCGGGCACATGTGCTCTGGCGCGACGGCTGTAGCAGCGGAAATCTACGAAGAAGCCCGCATTCCCATGGTTTCTGCAAGCGCCACCAACGGCCAGCTGACCGCTGCTGGCTTCACGGTCTTTAACCGCACCGTCTCCAATGATGATGTTCAGGGCCTGGTTGTGGGCCGCTACATCGCCGCTGTGCTGGAAGCCGAGACCCTGGCTGTGCTGCACGACAACAGCGACTACGGGCGCGGCCTGGCCGAAACCGTGGCAGCGATTGCGGCTGAAGAAGGTGTCAATGTGCTGGAACCCCAGGCCATTGATCCCGCTGAGCAGGACTACCGCGCTGTGCTGACCGTGATTGCGGGCGAAGCGCCGGATGTGCTGTACTTCGGTGGCTACCAAAACGAAGCAGCGCTCATCGTGGACCAGATGCGCGAAGTGGGGATGGAAGACACCATCTTCTTCTCGGCTGACGGCGTGCTGATCCAGCAGTTCCTGGACCTGGCCGGTGATGCCGCAGAAGGCTCTCACCTGAGCCTCCCGGCGGCTGAAGTGGACGAAGAAGTCAACGAAACGTTTGATGCCGCCTACGAAGAAGCCTTTGGCCTGGCGCCGGATGAACTCGGTCCCTTCCACGCCCAATCTGCGGACGCCGCCGCCGTTATCATCCAGGCGCTGATGGAAGTGGCCACGCTGGATGACGCCGGGAACCTGGTGATTGACCGCGAAGAACTGATTACGGCCATCCGTGCCACCGAGGGTTATGAAGGCGTGAGCGGCACCATCACCTGCAACGAAATTGGCGAATGCAGCGCCGCACGCGTTCAGGTCTTCATCGTGGAAGATGGCGAATTTGTTCAGCTAGAAGTGCCCGAAGAACTGCAAATGGTCGGGGACTCGATGGAATAAAGCGCTCTTTGCGCTCCACCCTGGGCAGGCCACCCGCCTGCCCCAGGTCCTGAGTACGAAAGCAAGCGGATGATCACTACAGAACGCCTAACAACCCTGAACTTCGACTGGCTACACGGCAAATACCTGGTTTTTGGGATTTTTTTCGGTTTTTTCCGCATCGCCTGGCACATCAGCGCCACTTCTGGGTTGTTAGGGCAGCCTCCTGCTGAATGGATCGAGGGCTTTACGGACGGGATGCGTGGATCCATGTGGCTCTATGCGCTCCTGGGTGCGGTGGTCTTTTCTGCCGAGGCCCTGCGCAGGCGCCAGGCCCAGCAAAACGACCCATTAGCCCGCTGATTATGTCTGCGGTCGGCACCCTGCTGGTGCTCGCCTTCGCTGAACGTGTAGACTACGTCACCCAGACCAACCCGGCCACCTTCATCACCTGGGCGCAGCTCTTTAGTATTGGGCTGGTCCTGGGGGGCGTTTATGCCCTCATCGCGCTGGGCTACACCCTGGTATATGGCATCCTCTTTATGATCAATTTCGCCCACGGGGAAGTTATGATGCTGGGCGCCTACTGCGGCTATTTTGCGATGCAGTTTGTGATTATGGACGGCCAGCACAGTTTTGAAGACGGTGCGGCCCTGATCTCTACCATCATTTTGCCGCTCATTGTGGGGGTTGTGTTCCTGGCCCCGCGCCGCGCCGCCGCCACAAACCAACCAAACGAAAGCCTCCAACGCAGCACCATCCGCAACTTCGTGATCATGCCTGGCCGCTTTTTGATCGGGCTGCTGATTGGCTACAGCATCCTGGTAGCGCTCAGCAATGGTGCACCCCACATGTACCTGATCGTGGTCACAACCCTGGGCGTGCTATTCGTCGTGGTCTGCGGGATGCTTTTCTCGATGCTGGTCGCCTTCTTGCTGGAACGCACGGCCTACCGGCCTTTGCGTAAGGCCCCCCGCCTGGTGCCCCTCATCAGTGCAATTGGCGCATCCATCTTTTTGCAACAGGTTGCGCTACGCATCTTTGGCCCTGGGCGCAAAGCCTACGAGCAACCGCAATTGCTGGATACCCCTCCCAACTTTTTCATCAACCTGGGAACCCTGGGGGTTCTGCCTGTCAATAAAGTGGGTGTCTTTATCGTCATTCTCTCCATTTTGTTGATGATCATGCTCTACATCATCGTACAGCGCACCAAAATTGGGACGGCAATGCGCGCAGTTGCCGAAGATAAAGACACCGCTGCCCTGATGGGTATCAATGTAGACCGGGTCATCGTATTCACCTTTTTGCTGGGGGCAGCCCTGGCAGGTGCAGCGGGTGTTATGCTGGGCTTACGCGGCGATGACCTCAACGCCCGCTTTGGCTTCACTCCTGGGCTTAAGGCCTTCACCGCGGCGGTATTGGGCGGCATCGGCAACATCCCTGGCGCCATGTTCGGCGGGTTTTTCCTGGGCATTGTGGAGTCTCTGGGTCCCCAAATGCTGGGCCTGAACAACGATTGGAAAAATGCTATTGCCTTTTCGCTGTTGGTGATCGTGATTATCTTCCGCCCAACGGGTATTCTAGGCGAGCTAACCGGGGCAAAGAAGGTTTAGCAGGCCATGCAACACCAACTCAATGCGCTCTATCAACCCATAAAGCAGGGGCTGGCTACCGGCGCCTTGCTCGGCGGTTTGCTGGTCTTCCTCATTTTGATCGGCATCCCTTCGCAAGAAAGCGAGCAGCTCGCCGCCGCGACCCTGCCCCTGTTTGCTGCACTGGCGCTGTTTTTTGGATGGCGCCTGGCCCGAGGCTATACACAAGACTGGCTTGCCCTGACCATCAACGTGCTGGCAGCGGCTGTGCTCACCAACTTCCTGCTGATGAGCTTCCTGGGCATCATCAACCAAATGCACGCGGATAATGTGGATGTGGTTGGGGACTACTTTGCGCGCATGAGCACCTATCCCATGCAGGTGCTTTCCGGCGTCCCGCGCGAGGAGCTGCACCCGAACCCCCCGCGCGATCCCATCACGCGCGAATACCCGCCCAATACCGAGCTACGCACGAACCCATTTCAGCTTTTCACCCGTGCAGAGTATGCCTTTTTCTCGGTAGCCGGGGTGCACTTAGGCGGCTTCTAGTGGCCTAACCTTGTTGCTGGGCGCAATGCTCACCCTCGGTGGTGCAGCCCAAAAAGCCGCTGAACGCGCTGACTTCGCCAGATGGCGCCAAACCAGCGCGAACCTCCTGAAGCAGCTTAAGCTGGACTACCCCCTGGCCGAGCTACGCCACTGGACTGTGCTCCTGCTGCCTCTGTTCCTGTTCCTGCTCTTCTGGAGCAGCGTGTCGCAACCCGTCTCAGGCGGCATTTTTGACACCCTGGGCACGGAAAGCGGCGCCGAACTACACCTGGTAGACCTGAACAGCACCTTTAACCTGACCAGTAGCTCCCTGGTCAATGCCCGTAGCTTGCAACTCATCCTGGCTTTTAGTATGGTGATTGCGGGCATCTTCGCGGTTCAGGGCACGCGCCAGAACTTCAGCCGCTATCCCTACGTGTTGCGCGTGGGTCTGATCTACCTCTTTATCCTGATTTGGCTGGGCGTGGCAGCCTGGCGGGTAACCCTCAGTGACGAACAATTTATTGCCCCCAGCATCGACTTCCTCGGTTGGGAGTCGCAGGAGTGGTCCATTGTTGCGTTGATCTGCATCGCGCTGGGCATGTTCTTCTACGGCCTGCTGAGCAACCGCAACCCGCGTAATTTCGAATTCTCTCTGGTCCTCATCATGGTAAGCGGCTTGGTGATGCTGGCTCCGTTAAACATGGACCAGTACCAGACCAACGTGAGCACCTTGGTTGCAGTGTGGATCATGTTTGGCCTGGGGATGAATATCGTTGTTGGCTACGCGGGCCTGTTGGACCTCGGTTATGTGGCTTTCCTGGCCATTGGTGCCTATACCTACGCCTTTCTCTCACCCATAAACACGCAGGCCAAGCTAAACCGTACCGAACTCAACGACCTCGGGTGGGCAATTTACATAGGCTTGGTGGTGGTGCCGCTGGTTGTGTTTGGTGCGAGCCTGGCCTGGCACCGTCTGGGCCGGGGCAACACCTCAAACCGCCCTGCCGCAACTTCTGCGCTCAAGCGCCTGGCGCCGCTCTGGAAGAACCAGCCGCCTCTGCTGGTGACGCTGGCGCTGATTGGAGTTGCGGTTGGCGCAACCTTTCTTGTGCGTGCTGTGCTGGAGGCATCCGGCCAACTTGAAGTATGGCAGTTCTCGCCCTTCCTGGTATCGCTGTTCGTTGCCATGTTTGCGGCAGCTTTTGCGGGTTTTGTGCTGGGGGTGCCTGTGCTGCGTTTACGTGGCGATTATCTGGCGATTGTAACTCTGGGGTTTGGGGAGATCATCAGCCTGAGCCTGCGCAACCTGAGCAATATCACCGGGGGGCCATCCGGTGCGGTGCGCCTACCCCAACCTGTCGCGGATGATACCCCCGCGCTGACGGCCTCACTGGCGGTCCTCTACCTGAATGTGGTGTTCATCCTGCTGATCATCCTCCTGGCCAATCGCCTGCGCAATTCGCGGATTGGCCTGGCCTGGCTAGCCATGCGTAGCGATGAAGATATCGCCCAATCCATGGGCATCAACCTCGTGAACGCTAAGCTACTGGCTTTTTCCATTGGTGCTGGCTTTGCGGGAGTTGCCGGGATGCTCCTGGCGGCCAACCAACCTGGCGGCATCTTTCCAGAAAGCTTTACCCTGCAACAGTCTATTAATGTGTTGGCCCTGGTTATTATCGGCGGGATGGGCAGCATTCCTGGCGTCATCATCGGCGCAATCGTGCTGGTGGGCTTGCCAGAAATCCTGCGCCCGGTTCAGGAATACCGGATCATGGCGTTTGGGTTATTGCTGGTTGTCACGATGGTGGTCCGTCCCAGTGGCCTGTTGCCCACCCCACCCCCAGCGCTGGAAGCCGAAGCTCAAAATCTTTACCAGAGCCGGCGTGAGGAATGACCATGAATGCCCTTGACGTTCAGTCCATCACCAAAGTCTTTGGCGGGCTGGTCGCTGTTTCAGAGGCCAGCATGGCCATCCCTGATCGCGCCATTGCCAGCCTCATAGGACCCAACGGCGCAGGCAAAACCACGTTCTTTAACTGCGTTTCGGGTTTCTACAAACCAGAACGCGGAAAGATCATCGCCTATGGGCGCAATATTCAGGGCCTGCGTACAGACCAGATCATGGCGCTGGGGATTGCGCGGACCTATCAGAACATTCACCTCTTTAGTGGCATGACCGTTCTGGAAAACATCCTGGCCGGGATGCACAGCCGCCGGGCCATGGGGCCACTCGGCGCATTGGCGCGCCACCGCAGCAACCGAGATGAAGCGCGCAATGTGCTGGCCAATGCTTACCACTGGCTGGAATACGTTGGCCTGGCGGGTCAGGGCGACCAGTTCGCCACCAACCTCTCCTATGGAAGCCAGCGCCGGCTGGAAATCGCACGCGCCCTGGCCAGCGAGCCACGCATCCTGCTGCTGGACGAGCCAACCGCAGGCATGAATCCACAAGAAAAACAAACAATGATCGACTTTATCCGGCGCTTGCGCGATGAACTGGGCCTTACCATCTTTTTAATCGAGCACGATATGGGCCTGGTGATGAACGTTTCTGATCAGATCACCGTCCTCGACTATGGCCGCGTCATTGCAGAAGGCACACCCACAGAAGTCAAAAACAATCCGCGTGTCATCGAAGCCTATCTGGGGAGCCAGGCCGAGCAAGAACCCCATGCCGCCGAGATACCTGATGACCTTCCCCAAGATGAACAGCCCCAGAAAGAAACTGTGTAAGCTATGAGCCTGCTGGAACTCCGCAACGTCCATACTTTTTATGGCAAAATTCATGCCCTAAAGGGCATTTCGTTACGTGTGGAAGAAGGCGAAGTGGTCACGCTGATCGGTAGCAATGGGGCCGGAAAAAGCACCACGCTCAAAACTATCTCTGGCATTACGCCAGCCGCTGAAGGCAACATCATCCTGGGTAAGCAAGAGATCACCCAGCTAAAGCCGGATCAGATCGTTGGGCTGGGCGTCATCCAAAGCCCAGAAGGGCGTCGCATTTTTGGCCGCCTGACCGTGCGGGAAAATCTGGAGATGGGCGCCTTCACGCGCGATGACAAAGCCGGCATAGCGCAAGATCTCGAGTACGTCTTCGGTCTGTTTCCGCGCCTCAAGGAGCGCGAAAATCAGCATGGCGGCACGCTTTCTGGCGGCGAACAACAGATGCTGGCCATGGGCCGCGCCTTGATGGCCAAGCCACGCATTCTGCTGCTGGATGAACCCTCAATGGGCCTGGCGCCTCTGCTCGTCAAGAGCATTTTTGAGATCATCAAGTACCTGAATGAAGAGCGCCACACCACCATTCTGTTGGTGGAGCAAAATGCTAACGTAGCACTGCAAGTGGCGCAGCGCGGTTATGTGCTGCAAAGTGGGCACATCATCATTGCGGATGATGCCGAGGTGCTGGCCGCAGACCCCTCCATCCGCGAAGCTTACCTGGGAGGACATTAAGCGATGCGCCGCCTGGTCTTGTTTCTGCTCTCCCTGCTCTGGCTGGCCGCGGCCTGCACCAGCCCGCGCGATGAAGCCGCTGCCTGGGCAGACCGATTTCCCGAAGAGATCACACGCGAAGGCGGCCTGGCCTGGGAGCTTGATGACCGCCTGCAACGCACTGCCGCAGACCCTTCTGGCTTAGGGCACGTCCTGCTGCGTTACGAAAGTGATGATGATCTGAGCACACAGGTCACAATATGGGCGTTTGGCTCGGTTCGCCTCGCGGAGCTGCACTATGCCGCGCAGCTTGAGCAGTGGAGCTTGCAGGGCGCCACCCTGGAACGTGAACGTGCGGGCACCGCAGCATTCGACGCGGTGGCCACACCCGGCGGGGGGCTGCTCTTCTACCAGGTAGAAAACGTGGTCTTTCAGGTGGCTTTCCTGCTGCCGGCAGAGCCAGAAACACAGCAGTTTGGCCCTGAGCTTTATGAGACCTGGATGGAGTTGATCCTGGCGATTGAAGACGCGCTTTAGGGCTCCTCGGTGCGCTTGATGGGCAATCCAGCGCGTTGCCATTCCATCATCCCCTGGTCAAGCACCCGCACCCGATACCCGCGCTGTTGCAAAGCCAGGGCCAGTTCATCCGAAAGCAAGCAATAGGCACTGCGGCAGTAGGCAACCACTTCTTTGTCACGCTGTAAGTTGAGTTCGGCCTCCAGCGCCTCCAGAGGGAGGTTAATGGCACCTGGGATGTGCCCAGCTTGATATTCGTCCTCTGGACGCGCATCGAGCAAGATGACACTCTCACTGCGCAGTCTTTCCAGGAGCTCGGCGGCATCGATAGCCTCCAGAGATGCCCGTTGCTGAAAGAAGTTGTGCATCAGGTCATCAATCTCCAGCAAGTGCGTTTGTGCCAGGTCGTTGATGGACAACCAGACTTTGAGCACCATCGCATCAGCCAGGCGATAATACGCAAAAGTGCCCTCTCGGCGGACGGCAACCAAGCGTGCTGCTCGGAGCACCTGCAAATGCTGTGAAACATTGGCCACCGACATTTCCGTTTTGCGTGCCAACCCTTCGACCGTATGATCTGTCTGCGCGAGCAAATCAATGATTTCCAGGCGTCGGGGACTGCCCAGTGCTTTCCCAATCCGTGCAAATTGCTCGTACAGTTGAAGCTTATACTCGTTCTTCTGGGTGTTGGCTGGCATCCTAGCGCACCTTTTCGGTGAGGCGGTATTGATCAGATGTTATTGTATGCGTAAGCGGGGTAAAACCGCCAGCCTTTGGGGACAAACAAAGAGGCCGAAAGCTGTCAACTTTCGGCCTGAACGCGGTGGACGGGACTCGAACCCGCGATCTTCGCCTTGACAGGGCGATATGTTAACCGGCTACACCACCACCGCTCGTAGTCGGTTGCAATATAATAATGGGCAGGAGCCATTTCGGCAAGGGTCAAGTTAGCTGTTCACGCAAGTTTTAAGGTTTCTCATGCTGATAAATCCGGGGTGGCCTGGCAAGCAAACGCGTGGTTATCTCATAGTTTATGGTCTCAGACCAAAGCGCGATTTCGTCCGCGCTAATCTCCTCCCTCCCCTGCTTACCCAGGATCACCACCTCATCTCCAGGTTTTGCGTCTAAAACTTCGCTGAGGTCAACGCTAAGCTGATCCATAGACACCCTTCCAAGCACGGGCACGCGTTTCCCGCCTACAAGGACCATCCCTCGATTGCTCAGCGTTCTTGGGTAGCCATCGCCATAGCCTATTGGCACAAGGCCTATGCGCCGCTCACTTGGCGTAACATAAGTGCGGCCATAGCCAACGCTGTACCCGGCAGGCAGGGTTTTTACTCTCCCTAAGTGGCTTGAGATGCGTAGTGCTGCCCGGAGTTCGAAAGGGGGTTGGACGGCAGCATTGGGTCTGAGGCCATAGATGCCGATTCCGCAGCGGACCATGTTCAGGTGGCTATAGCGGTGGTATAGCGTCCCCCCCGTGTTCGCACTGTGTAGCAGTGCTTCTGGGGCAGTGCTGGTGCGGATGATTTCTGCGGCTTCGATGAATACACGAAGTTGCTCGCCTGTAAAGCCGTTTTCTGGTTCATCCGCCACCGCAAAGTGGGTATAGATGCCCGCCAGGCGCAGCGCTGGCTGGGCCGCAACCGCTCTTGCAAAGTCTAGACCTTCATGGGGCAGCACTCCAGCGCGGCCCATGCCAGAGTCCAGCTTGATATGAACAGAAACAATGCGCCCCAATCGCTGAGCAGCCACAGCAAGCGCTTGAACCTGCTCCATTTCCGTGAGGGTCGGGGTCAGGTGATGGGCTGCGACTTGTTCCATTTCTTCTGGCAAGGCATAGGTCATCACCAGGATGGGCGCTTGCAACCCCGCTTGCCGCAACTCCAGCCCTTCAGCCACGCGCGAAACCCCTAGCCAGCTTGCCCCCGCCGCCAACGCAGCCCGCGCCACAGGCACCGCTCCATGCCCATACGCGTTGGCCTTTACCACGGCCATCACCTGGACGGTTGGCCCGACCCACTCGCGGAGCCGGGCCACATTCTGGCGCACCGCCGCCAGGTCCACTTCAATGCAGGTGACCGTCTTCCCCCCCTGCCCGCCTGAGAGCATGGCTAAAGCGCTGCCAGTCGCTCTTGGAAGGTGCGGTAGCTGGCCTGATATTCGCTGAGGCGGTCGCGCTCGCTCTGGACAACTTGCGGCGGCGCTTTGCTGACAAACTGTTCGTTTGCTAACTTCTTTTCAATGTTCTGGATGAGCTTCTCCACGTTTTCCAGCTCTTTCTGGAGCCGCACCCGTTCTGCATCCAGGTCCACCAGGTCTGCCAGCGGCAGATAGAGCGTCACATCCGCCGCGACCAGCGCCGCTGCTTTTTCCGGCGCACCCCCATTCAGCCGAATGTCCTCAATGTTGCACAGCCGCGTAAAGACGTAGCCATAGTCCGCCAGCAGGTTGCCAGTCGCCCGGGGTTAGCCAGGGCGTGCAAGCGCTTGCCTGGGTCCACGTTATACTCGTTGCGCACCAGGCGCACCTGCTGCACCAGGTCAACGAGCAAGCTCATCTGTGTTTCGGCGACTTCGTCCCGCAGAGCCGGGCTGCTGGGCCAGGCGGCAACACACAGCGCCTCGCCTTCATGCGGCATGTGCTGCCAGATTTCTTCTGTGATGAACGGCATGTAGGGGTGCAACAGTCGCAGCACCGTATCCAGCGTATAGACCAGCACCTGGCGTACAGTGGTCTTAGCGGCCTCATCCTCACTGTATAGGGTGTGCTTGCTCACCTCCAGGTAAATCGGCGCAAACTGCTCCCACACAAAGTCTAGAATCTGGCGTCCTGCTTCAGCATATTGATAGCTTTCAAACAGCCGATCCACGGTTTCCACCAGTTCAGTCAGATGGCTGAGGATCCAGCGCTCCGGCAAATCCAGGGTGGTTGGGTCAGGGCGCTGCGGGGTCAGTTCTGCATCCCCCAGGTTGCTCTGGACGAAACGCGCCGCCTGCCACAGTTTGTTGCCAAAATTTCGGCTGTACTCAACACGGCTCATAGCCAGGTTCATGTCGTTGCCGGGTGTCGAGCCTGTTAGCAGCGTAAAGCGCAATGCATCTGTGCTATAGGTATCCATGGTGTCCAGTGGATCAACGACATTCCCCAGGGTTTTGGACATCTTGCGGCCTTGTTCGTCGCGCACCAGCCCATGCAAGTACACCGTGTGAAACGGTGGCTTACCCGTAAACCATAGCCCCATCATGATCATCCGCGCCACCCAGAAGAACAGGATGTCGTAGCCAGTTTCTAGCACGCTGTTAGGATAATAGCGCGATAGGTCCGGCGTTTGGTGCGGCCAGCCTAGCGCGCTAAAGGGCCACAGCCCACTACTAAACCAGGTATCCAGCACATCCGGGTCCTGTTCCCATAGCCCACTGTCATCCGACGGGCCAGCGCGCAACACGCGCATTTCGCCTGTTTCGCGGTGATACCAGGCCGGGATGCGATGCCCCCACCACAATTGGCGGCTGATACACCAATCCTGGATGTTTTCCAGCCAGTGGAAGTACACCTTTTCGAAGCGCTCCGGCACGATGCGAATATCCCCGTTCCGCATGGCAGCGATAGCCCGATCGGCCAGGGGTTGGATTTTCACAAACCACTGCTCCGAGATCAGCGGCTCGATGACCTCACCTCCGCGCTGGCTGACAGGTAATGTGGTGTGGTAGTCCTCCTCGCGGAGGGTCATCCCAGCGGCTTGCATATCGGCCCATAGCTTTTCCCGGCAAGCATAGCGATCTAACCCCGCATAGGGGCCGCCCTGCTCGTTGATCGTCGCATCCTTGTTCATCACGTTCAGGATGGACAACCCATGCCGCTGTGCAAGCTCATAGTCGTTAAAATCGTGCCCTGGTGTGATCTTAAGCGCGCCTGTCCCAAATTCCATATCCACAAATTCATCCGCGATGACGGGAATCGAGCGATTCAACATGGGCACATAAGCGGTTTTGCCGATCAGGTGCTGGTAGCGCGGGTCGTTCGGGTTCACCGCCAGCGCGGTATCGCCCAGGATCGTCTCTGGACGAGTGGTCGCCACAGGCAAGGACTCACCACCTTCAACCGGGTAGTTGAAGTAGTACAGCTTGATGTCAACTTCCTTGTTTTCCACTTCCAGGTCGCTCACGGCGGTTTGCAACCCTGGCGACCAGTTAATGAGCCGGGTGCCGCGATAAATCAACCCCTGCTCATAGAGCGTCACAAAAGCTTCGGTCACCGCTCCCGAAAGCCCCTCATCCAGGGTAAAGCGCTCACGCTCCCAGTCGCAGGAGGCGCCCATACGCCGCAACTGGTTCTGGATTTGCCCACCATATTTTTCCTTCCAGGCCCAGGTACGCTCCAAAAAGGCTTCCCGCCCGATTTCACGCCGGTCAATGCCCTCCTCGCGCAACATTTTTTCCATCTGGAGCTGCGTGGCAATGCCAGCATGATCTGTACCAGGGATCCAGAGTGCCGCTTTGCCCTGCATCCGCGCCTGGCGGATCATCAAATCCTCCAGGCTCACGAACATTGCATGGCCATTGTGTAGCGCGCCAGTCACATTAGGCGGTGGAATGGCGATGACGAAAGACTCAGCCCCTTCTGGGGCGACTTCTGGTTTGAAGTAGCCTTTGGACTCCCAGAAAGCATATAGACGGCTTTCTGCCTCGTGGAAATCAAAATTTTTGCTGAGTTCTGGCATCGCTTTTCCCTTCTTGTTCAAGTTCTGCTGCTCCCGCGTTGCTAGATTGCAACCGGGCCTGAATGACTACACGACATTGACTGAGCTACCCTCGCCGCACAAACGTTCTGATTTCCGGGGCTGCCATGGGCTTTGTCCCAATCATCACCAGTTCGGCCCGGTCATGCGAAATCTCGATGTCCTCAAACCCCGCTTCGAGCATCACCACCTGCACTTCAGCAGCCGTGAGCGCCCGGTTCTGGATGGGAAAAACCTGCACATTATAGCGCTCCCCCTCCTGCGTCAGGATGAACTTGTTAAGCGTAACGGTCAGGGGGGGGCCTTCGTGCCAATCCCACGTCTCAAAGACGATAGTTTGCTGCCCACCATGGTCTTCGGGGTCGTGAACACGCCCCGGCAAAAAGCGCGGTCGATCCTGTAAGTAGGGCTCAAAGTCGCGCATTCCGATCAACACAATGCCGCCAGGCCGCAAGAGCCGATAAAACCCGGCTAGCGTTTCTTCGATCTCTGTATCGGTGATGAGGTGCGGGAAAGCATCGCCCTTGGTCAAGATGACGTCCAGATTGCCATTCGTCATGCGGGCAATATCCAGAAACCCGGCCTGCAAAAAAGTAATGCGGTCACTCACGCCGGATTCTTCGGCATGTTTGCGCGCTCGTTCGATCATCTTCGGGCTAGGGTCAGAGGCCAACACCCAATACCCAATTTGCGCCAGGGCGACAGCCTGCGTCCCTGGCCCACAAGAGGCATCCAGCACCGTCTTCACCTCCCGGTCGCGGAACCAGCGCTTCAGCCGCATGCCTTCGCGCGCCAGTTGCGCTTCCCAGTCCCGGTAAAACAGATGATACTTCTCCGCCAACAGATCATAGTAGGCTTGGTTGGCGTTGCCTTGTGCGGATGTGTCGCTCATGTTGCCTTCCTTCGCAGCCTGCCTTGTTGCGGACGGACACTTGCCAAATAAAAACGTCCCTGCCACAACTGGCAAGGACGATTGCTCGCGGTACCACCTTGCTTCCTGGCCTTACACTAAAAAGCCAGGCGCTCGAGACGCGCTAACGGGCGTTACCGGGTGTGCTTACTCAATTCAGCGCACCAACTCAGGAGCGACTTCGGCGGGACCCTGCGGTTTGCGCTTGCAGCCTGTGGCGCAAACTCTCTGCAACGCGGCTTAACCCGCCTACTCCTCTCCTTCACAGTTGTTGGGTCAGGTGAGGTTGATTGAGAGCCAACTATGGGAGTCGAACCCATAACCTATCGCTTACGAAGCGATTGCTCTGCCGATTGAGCTAAGTTGGCAACTTGCCTGCATTATAGCAAGGCGCGCGACCTGTCAAGCGGAAACCCTTCTGCCGCCAGCAGATTAGAACGTCAATAGAAAGCTTCGCCGCTGGCCATGCGCTGGT
The DNA here is from genome assembly GCA_012031655.1 of Anaerolineae bacterium. Classification (GTDB taxonomy): domain Bacteria; phylum Chloroflexota; class Anaerolineae; order Aggregatilineales; family J027; genus JAAUUD01. The sequence continues at coordinate 18,326 of JAAUUD010000005.1, forward strand.
TTAAACTACACTATGGGCTTCTGTGGAAGCAGGGCCTCTTTGCTAGCCTGCTGCTGGAGCACACGCGCCTTGAAAATCCAAGCCTTTACAAGCCCACACGTTTTTGAAGCCCTCCGCCCGGAATGGAACGCCCTCCTCCAGAACAGCCAGCAAAACTATGTTTTCCTGACTCACGAATGGCAATCGACCTGGTGGCAAGCCTATCACCCGGGGGAACTTTGGGTGCTCACCCTGCGCGATGAAGCCGATAACCTGCAAGCGATTTTCCCCTGGTTCATCCACACCCAACCCGAAAAAGGCCGCATTGTACGTTGGATTGGGTGTGTCGAAGTCACCGACTACCTGGGCGCCATCCTGCAAAAAACGCCAGGAAGAAGCCCTGCTGGCTACGGTTGTGGACTATCTGGTGGAGCACAGCGACCACTTCGACCTCATTGATCTCTGCAACATCCCGGCAGGTGCGCCCATTCTGGCGCTGCTCCCACCTTTGTTAGAAGCCAGCAACTTTCAGGTGAATGTCTGGCAACAGGAAGTCAGCCCGGTGATTCAGCTGCCTTCAGACTGGGAAGCTTACCTGGAAATGTTGGACAAGAAACAGCGCCACGAAGTTCGCCGCAAGCTGCGCCGCATCACTGGCCAGAACTTCGAAGTCACCTGGCGCTACGAACAACCCCAGACGCCGGAAGAATGGGCCAGCCTGAAGGAACGTTTTTTTGGCCTGATGCGCGCCAGCGGCGAAGACAAGCAGCGCTTTCTGGAAGACCCGCAAAACGTCGATTTCTTTGCGCACCTTTTGCCTACCATGGCGGAACAAGGCTGGCTTCTGCTCAGCGTTTTGCAGATCGATGGGCGCGATGCCGTTGCCTATTGCAGTTTTGATTATGAAGGGCGTGTGCTGCTCTACAACACTGGCCAGGACCTGGACTATTACGCGGAATACAGCACGGGAAGTGTTTTGCTGGCCTATATCATCCGGGATGCCATCGAGCGTGGGCGCCAGGTCTTTGACTTTTTACGCGGTGATGAACGCTACAAGTATCACATGGGCGGGCAGGATACAGCAGTGCTGGGAATTTCCGCCCAGCGCCCATGAGCACCGCGCCGCACCTCCCCCCGCTACGCCTGGCCATGCTCAGCCTGCACACCTCACCCTATGCAGCCCTGGGTGGCCAAAAAACGGGCGGCATGAACGTCTACGTGCGCGAGGTCACGCGCGAGATGGCCAGACGCGGCTTACTAGTGGACGTTTTCACCCGGGCCACGGCTCCAGATGAGCTACACCAGGTCAGGCCAATGGATGCCCACACGCGCCTTATTCACTTGCCTTGCGGCCCAGCAGAAACCCTTTCCCCAGAAGCCATGTTTGTGCACACAGGTCAGTTCCGCGATGCCTTGCTTAATTTTGCTGCTCAGCAAGGCACCACTTACCACACCGTCTATAGCCACTACTGGCTAAGCGGCTGGGTCGCAATTCAGTTGCGCCGACGTTGGGGCATCCCCGTGGTGCAGATGTTTCACACGCTGGGCCGCATGAAAAACCGCATCGTGCCAGGGATGCCAGAAGCGCCCCCTGGCGACACCCGTATCCAGGGCGAAACGGAGATCATCCACCAGGTTGACCGCATTATCGCCGCCACTCCGGCGGAACGCGAACAGTTGCTTATGCTCTACCGTGCAGATCGACGCCGCATTGATATTGTCCCACCTGGGGTTGACCTCACCCGTTTTCACCCCGGGGATCCGCTCGAAGCGCGGCAGCGGCTCCATCTCCCGGCAGATGCAAAATTCTTCCTGTTCGTGGGGCGTATTGAACCCCTCAAAGCCGTGGACATCCTGATTGAAGCCCTGGGCGAGCTGCGCCAGGCACGCCCAGACCTCGGCCAGAACCTGGCTGTTCATGTGATTGGCGGCGACCCCCAAAATGCAGACCCCGAAATGCAGCGCTTGCAGGCACTCTGCGCTGCACTGGGGCTAGAAAAGCAGGTTCAATTTTGGGGGCGCAAGCGCAAGAGTCCCTAGCGGACTACTACCGGGCTGCGGAAGCCCTGGTGATGCCGAGCGATTATGAAAGCTTTGGCATGGTCGCGCTAGAAGCAATGGCCTGCGGAACGCCAGTCATCGCCTCCGAGGTGGGCGGCCTGGCGTATCTGGTGGAAGATGACCGCACTGGCTTTCATGTGCCTGCCCGCGAACCAGCCACCCTGGCGGCCCGCATGGCGCTGCTGCTGGAAGACCCTGCCGACGCCAGGCCATGGCCAGGCTGCCCTGGCCCAGCGCGCCAATACAGCTGGGCCAGGATCACCGACCGGTTGCTGGCGACCTTTACCATGCTGGAAATGCGCCCGCATCGGCTCAACTGGCCCCCAACAGCAGGCCCGCTGAGCTAGCCACCATACGAATTCACGGTATTCAACACCGGCGCGTCGATGAAGGGCGGTGTTGCTTGGAGCTCGTAGGTAGCTTCTTCATCGAGCGTAACTTGCCCTTTGTGATAGAGCACATCATTAAAGGCGTCGTAGAAGTAGCGGCGGCGCGCCCAGCTGTACTGAGGATGCAGGAATACCACCTCAAACTGAAGCGCATCGGCTTCGAGCAGCACCTGCTCGTTAACCAACCAGACTGGCGCATACTGCTCCAGGTGGTTATGCACCTTACGATTACGCCGCTCCCGCAGGATATCTTCTTTTTGTGGCTGTGAAGTCGCTTCCGCCATGCTATTGCACTCCTTGAATCATCATCTATCCTCTATTTTAGCCGCCAAGACGCAGAATTCACCGTCCAACTTGCGGATTGACCATCCAGAAGCTTGCTGCCTGGCGATATAATACCCTTCCTGAACGAAAGCAAAAGGCAAACAAGGCAGCGCGCTTGAGCACCTGGACCCCTGGCAACTACCGGCCCCTCATTTTGAACGGCGGCCCAGCCGCCGCCGCGCACTCCGCTTGCGCTCTTTCAATGCCGCTCTGGACGATAAACTCTACGACCTGGCCCACGACGAAGCAGGCGCCCAACGGGTTGCCGAGATGGGCTTTAACTGGGTTCATCTGGTGTGCAGTGCTGGCTATCCGCCGGAAATCGAAGAAGTGGACTGGGTGGCCTTTGCGCGGGCGGTGCGGGTTTATCACCAGGCGGGCCTGCAAGTGAGCGGCATTATTCAAGCCACCAATTGCGTGTTCGCCGGAAGCTACAAAACCAAAGACTGGTACGCGCAGGACCCCCAGGGCAACCCCATTATTTTTATGCCGGGTCGCTATGTGACCAGCATCATCCATCCCGAATGGCAGGCCGAGGTTCAAGCGCGCATCCAGACCGTGTTAGAAGCTGAGGCCGATGGCGTTACCCTGGCCTATCCCTGGTACGGTGGCGCGGGTTTGCTGTGGCGTGGCACGTTGCTGGGCCAGGTCGGTTGCTATCATCCCCTCTCGCAAGAGCAATACGCCGAAGCTGCCGATGGGGCCGCAATCCCGCCCCTGCTGGACCTGCGCGACCTCGACTCCCTGGCCTACCTGCACTGGCGCGCAGCACAACTCCGCGCCACCTTAGCAACCTGGGCGGCCACGGCCCATGCGCAAGCCCCAGCTTGCCACGTAAGCATCCTGCAAAGTGCCCCAGCAGCGCAACATCTCGGCCTGGCGCTGGGCCTGGACCTTACCCAGCCCATCCGTGGGATTGCCGGGGTGATCTTCGAAACCCGCACCTTGCCGGACCTGCGCCAGAATGGCACCCTGGCAAGCAATGCGCCGCTTCTGGGCCAGGTTAAGGCACACCCCCAAACGACCCCCGCAACCCTGCTGGGGCACGAACAGGGCACCGGCTTTGACCGGGTTCACCCGGCGCGTGCCTTTGCCCGTCAGGTTTCCGAGGCCAGTGCTCTGCATGTGCCGCTGGCCGTTCAAGGCGCTGATTACCTGTACCACAGGCAGTTTACTTCGCTCCTGCATGCGCGCTACAAAGCGCAGCAACACACCCTGGGTCGGCTCAATGCCTGGGGAAAACGCACGCTAAATGGCTGGCGGGTCGTCAGCCCGCCAGTCCACTCGCAATTTACCTGCCGCCAGACCTCGCCTGGCACGGCTGGGAAAAAGCACTAGCAGCTTATCACCTGGCCTGCGCCGTTTGCCTGGATCATGGGCTACCCTTCCGGGTCGTCGTGGAGGCACCTGGGCCAGAAGTCACGACCCTGATCGTCCTACCAGGTTCTACGGCAACACTCGAAAGCGACCTGGCTACGTTCCAGGCCCGGGGCGGGCAGCTCATTGCCCTTGGGCACAAACGCGCTGAGGCTAACGTCATTCCCTGGCACAGCCGTCAATGGGCGTTTTCCTCGCATCAAGCGCTTGCAGGCTGTCTTAAGGGCAGGCTCTGCGCGCGCCTGGCGTGGCTATGCCGAAAGCTGGCTGGTTCATCGGCTGGCGAACCGTTTACGTTTGCCTGCCCGCTGGCTGGCGCCTCCATTGCTTATGCCCCCGCCCCAGGAGGTTGCCCAGGGCATTTTAGAAGCGCTAAACCTGTCCGCCTTGCCCCATGTCGAAGCCGGCACACCCGTGCTCCTCACCCTCTGGAAAGAAGCCAGCCAGCGCCAGCAGATTCACCTCGTCAACTACAGCTATAAAAACCAGACGGTCACCCTGCATCTTCCTGAACTCACCGCTGCGGACCTCTACACCCCGGGCAGCGAAGCTGACCCTAATCGAATTGTTGGCTCTAGCTTGCGTTTTAGCCTGGAAAGTGCCAAAGTCCTACGCACGCTGGAGATGGCAGCAGAATGAGATTACGGCAGGATTAAGGTAAAATTCGCGTTAGGCTGCGCGGTAGCGTTTTTCACGTATTCACAGTATGGTAAAGCTCAGCAGATTTGCAGAGGGCAAGGCTTGGATGAGACTACGCATCTGGGGCGCGCGCGGCTCCATCCCAACCCCGATCACAACACCTGAAATGCGCAGGCGGCTGCACGAAGTGTTGGTGCGCAGCCAGGGTGTCAATCTGGACTCGTCAGAGGCCATCGACCGATTTCTGGATCGCCTTCCGGCGTCCTTAACCAGTGTAGTCAGCGGCAATACGTCTTGTTTTGAGGTGCGCGCCGGGGAGCAACTCTTTATTTTTGACCTGGGGAGTGGTTCTCGGTTGCTGGGCAAAGCGCTGATGCAAGAGGAATTTGGCCAGGGCCAGGGGACAGCGCATATCTTCATCAGCCACACCCATTGGGATCACATCGAAGGCTTCCCCTTCTTCACCCCGGCTTACGTACCAGGCAACCAACTCCACTTCTACACCCCTTTTGAGGACATAGAATGGCGGTTGCGCCAGTTGATGGGTGCACCGTTCTTTCCGGTGGAGCTCGATTACCCCCAGGCCACCCGCAGCTACCATACGCTGAAGCCAGGCCACCCGCACCAGATCAACGACGTTCAGATTGAAATGATACCCCTGCATCATCCTGGCACTTCCTACGCGTACAAGCTCCAAGGCGGCGGCAAAACGCTGGTCTACGCGAACGATGCTGAATATCCGCAGATGGACCAGCAGTTTACCGCCCCATACGAAGACTTCTTCCGTGGGGCCGATGTGCTGATTTTCGATGCCATGTACACCTACGAAGCCGCTGTGACGAGCAAGGTTGATTGGGGCCATAGCACCCCTAAGGCTGGGGCCGAACTGGCCTGGCGCGCTGGGGTCAAGCGCCTCATTTTGACCCATCATGATCCCGAAGATGCCGATATCGCTTTATGGAGCAAGATCGAAGATGCAGACCAGCACATCCGCTTTCGCAACACCCGCACCTCAGAAGAACGCCCGCTGGAAGTGCTGCTGGCCACCGAAGGTTTGACCCTGGAAATTTGACCTGTGTCTGCTCAAGACCCTCTTCGGCTCCTACACGACCTGACTATTGCCCTGAGCGGTGGCCGCAATCTGGTCATGGGCCTGCCTGTGGCGCTCTGGCGCATCAAAACGGTGTTCCAGGCCGATGCCATTGCCCTCACCTACCGCCACTCCGATTTAATCGACTCGCCCCTGACCATCGGCAATCCGTTGCTCCTGTTGCCAGATGACCACCCCACCCTCCAACACATCCATCGCCATGTCAATCCGCTCTTCCTTTCTGCCCACGAAACCGCCAACCCAGAAGCCAGCGCTAGCTTGCTGATGCGCCTGGCCTATGGAGATGTCCCGCTGGGGCATCTTCAAATTGCCAGTGCAAATGCACAGGTCAACTGGCAGGTGGCCGAGCACCAGCTCTTCCAGATGGCTGCCTCGGCCCTCGGTGTGGCATTGCTCAACGGCGAAGAGTTCCGCGCCATGCAGCGGCAGAGCAGCGCCTTTGGCTGGCTGGATAAATTTGGCGACAGCCTGCTGAACCTGCTGAGCAGCCTGCGTATTGACCATGTAGCCGAACGCATCATGATGGCCGCGCGTGACTTGCTGGAAGTGGAAGAAGCCTCCATCATGCTCAAGGATTACGAAAGCGACGACCTCATCCTGTGGAAGAATATCCCAGCAGAGCGTCACCTCTCTATCCGCCTCAAGCCTGGTCAGGGCATCGCTGGCTGGGTGCTGGAGTATGGCAAAACAGCCACCGTGAACGACGTAACCCAGGACCTGCGCTGGGAACCCGCCTTTGACCTGGCGGATGGCTTCACGACGCGTTCGATTATCGCCGTGCCCATCTTCATCGAAGACGAGGTGGTGGGCGTGGTAGAGGGCATTAACAAGGTTGCTGGCAAGTTCAGTGCCGAGGATGAAGTGATGGCGCGGGCGCTTGCCAAATGGGCTGCAATCGCCATCGGCAACGCGAACGCCTACGACGAGCTGCGGCGCACCAGCGAACAGCTGGCCGAGGCCAAAAAACAAAGTGCTATGGCCAACATGGTTTTGAGCCTGGCCCACAAAATCAACAATTCTGTGGGGGCTATCCGCGTCTGGGCTATGGAAGCACGCGATGAACTGGCCACCCCCCGTGCCCAACTGGCGGAGTTGCGCTACCTTACAGAAAGCGTCTTAAACAACACCGAGGAAACCCTGTTGATGGTTCGGCGTATTCGTGGGGCCACAGAACTTCGCCTGGGCGATCTCCAACCGTGCAGCCTGGCAGAAACGCTGGAGGCTGCTGTGCAGTTCTCGCGTTTGGCACCGTCGGTCGTGATCCAGCGCTACTACGAACCGGAACTCCCCCCTGTGGGTGCTGACCCAGAGCGGCTGGTTGAAGTCTTTTTAAACCTGGTCAACAATGCGGCGGATGCGCTGGGCCGTAGCGGGGTGCTCACCCTCACCTGCCGCTATGCGCAGAACGGCTTGCTCGAAGTGCTGGTGCAGGATAACGGCGATGGCGTTCCAGAGCACCTTCGCGACCGCATTTTTGAACCGTTTGTGAGCGGCAAGCAGGATGGGCTGGGCCTGGGCCTATGGATGGTCAAACTCTATATCGAGCTACTGGGCGGGGCCATTAGCATGACATCCTCCCCCAAAGGCTCCACTTTCCGCATCACCCTGCGGGCCTGGGAGGGTCAGTCAACATGAGCACCACCCCTCGAATTTTGCTGGTAGAAGACCGTCCAGATTGGCAGAGCATTATCAAACGCAACCTGCGCGGCATCCCCTGCACCATAGATGTTGCCGATAGCTACGAGGACGCCCTCAAGCTCCTGCGGATGCGTGCTTATGCCCTGGCCGTGATTGATCCCGTGCTGGATAACAGCAACAAATACAATCGCGATGGCTTGCGGGTGCTCTCCGAAATCCACCGCCTCTCCCCAGAGACGCGCCTGATCGTCATTAGCGGCTCGCTCACCAACGCTACGCTTCGCAAGTTTGAGATGATGCCGCCGCGCCTGCCCATGCTAGAAAAACCAGCTGGGATCGGGAGAACTTCCGGACGCTGGTCAGCCGTATGTTGGACGAACCCATCCAGGTTCCGCCTTCCCCCACCACAGAAATCTCCCTGCCTGTACGCTCCGCTACCTCAGGTAGCACCAAGCGCGACTCCAAAACCAATATTCCCATCCTTACAGGAGAAACCATCCCGCGCGGCGGGCCGCGTGTCCTCATCGTCGAAGACGCCCCGATTGGCAGATGATCCTCTCTCAGACGATAGAGGAGGCCGGGTGGTATTGGCGGGTGGTGACCGATGGTGACGAAGCGATTCAGGTGATGGACCGCCAGGCGCGCAAGTTCAACCTGGCCCTGCTGGACCTGCGCTTGGGAGATGCGGAAGTCGCCGCCGGTGAGGGGCTGGGCTGGCGCTTTCTGGACTACCTCAGCAAGCACGATCCCAATATCAAGGTCATCATCGTCAGTGGAGAGGCCAGCCGCACAGATGTAGCCAACCTCTTCATGAAGCACGCCATCAGCGGTTTTATTGACAAAGATACGTTTGATAGATCGCAGCTGCTCACCCTGATTCAGGATATCCTGGCTGGGCCACAACTCCAGATTCAAACGCTAGGGGGCTTCGCCCTCTGGCGCGACAACCAGCTGGTTGACATGTTCGGCCACCCCCTCGCCGAAACCTTCTTAAAAATCCTCATTACGCGGCGTGGCGAACCGACAACCCTGGATGAACTGCGCGACCTGCTGAATCTGGACAGCGATGCACGCGAAGCCAGCGCCACCCTGCGCAGCATTGCGAACGCCACATGCCTGGCGCTGGAACCGGGCCTGGTGGATCCCTACGACTCCAGCTTCATCATCCGCACCGGCTCCGCCTACTACTTCAACACGGCTGCGCAGGTCAACCTGGATATCGAAGAGCTGGACCGCATTTTGCTAGAGGGGCAGCACCACGAGCGCGAAGGTGCCTTTGTGCGCGCCATCCGCACCTACGAAAGATCGCTGGCGCTCTACCAGGGTGAATATCTGCCCCAGGATCGCTCGGCTCGCTGGACCGTTGCCACGCGCAATGCACTACAAACGCAATTCGTGCAAATCCTCAATCGGCTGGCAGATGTCTACGCCCGTGATCAACGTCTGGAAGATGCCATCAGCGCGGCGCAGTTCTCGTTGCAACAGGATGCATACCACGAGTCCACCTACCGCCGCCTGATGCGCTATTACGCCTGCCACGGCAACCTGAAGCCGCTTTGCGCATTTATCATACCCTGACCAAGTTGCTGCGGGAGTTCTTTCAGGAAGAGCCAGACGAAGCCACCACGCAGCTCAAGAAAGCTATCGAACGCGCCGAGCAGGTGCCCTGCATCGAACGCACACTTGTCAGATAAACCCAACTGCAACTGGCCTGGCCTGTGCTAGAATATCGGGCGCACACTGCCACAGGAGAATAAAGTCAATGCCGCGTGCTCTCATCAGCGTCTCGGATAAAACGGGACTCTCGGAATTTGCCCTGGACCTGGCCCAACATGGCTGGGACCTGGTGGCCAGTGGCGGCACCGCTGCCCACCTGGCCGCGCTCGATCTGGGGGTTATCCCGCTGGAGCGCCTCACCAGCCTGCCAGAGATGCTCGGTGGACGCGTCAAGACCCTCCATCCGGCCATTCATGCTGGCATTCTGGCACGCGATACCGAAGCCGACCTGGCCGAATTGCGCCAGCACGGTTTCGCGCCGATTGATCTGGTTATTTGCAACCTCTATCCTTTTGAAGCCGCCCTCCAGCAACCCACCCTGGCGCTCGCTGAAGCGCTGGAGTTCATCGACATTGGTGGCGTCACCCTGCTACGCGCAGCCGCCAAGAACTTCCATCGGGTGGCGGCGGTCTGCGACCCCGCCGATTATCCCGCGATGCTCAATGCCCTGCGCGAGGCCGGTAGCATTCCTCTGAAGTTGCGTCGCTACCTGGCCCACAAAGCCTTCGCCCACACCCGCGACTACGATGCAGCCATCTTCAGCTATCTTTCGGAGGGCGCCGACCCTGCCGAACTCGCGCCCCGGCTAGCCCAGCACTGGCACAACGTCTATCCCTTGCGCTATGGCGAAAACCCGCACCAGCTGGCCAGTTTTATGCAACGCGCCCTGGCAGCCTGCCCCTGGGTGGCCAGGTCCTGGGCGGCAAAGAGCTTTCTTACAACAACATTCTGGATGCAGACGCCGCCTGGCGTGCCGCCACCAGCTTTGAGAGCGCCCCGGCGGCGGTGGTCATCGTCAAGCACCTGACCCCCTGCGGAATCGCCCTGGCCGAAAGCCCGGCGGCGGCCTTCCCCGCTGCCCTGGCCAGCGACCCCGTTTCTGCTTTTGGCGGGGTGATTGCTGTCAACCAGCCGGTGGATGAGGCCTTTGTTAGCGCCCTGGGCACCCTGTTTATTGAAATCATCATTGCGCCGGACTTCAGCCCCGGAGCGCAGGAAATGCTGACTCAGGGCCGCAAGAACTGCCGCCTCATCCGCATGGCAGAGGCTCCGGCTCCGGCTCCGCTGGAATACCGCTCCGTGCTGGGTGGCCTCCTGGTGCAGGAACGCGACCAGGGCGACCCAGCACTGGCCACCTGGCGCGTGGTTTCGGAGCGCCAACCCAGCACGGACGAACTGGCGGCGCTCACCTTTGCCTGGAAAGCCGTGGAACACGTCAAGAGCAATGCGATTGTGCTGGCACGCGGGCAGGCGACCGTAGGCATGGGTGGGGGCCTCCCCAACCGCCTGGATGCGGTCCGGCTGGCGGTCGAGAAGGCAGGTCCGCAAGCGCAGGGCGCGGTCCTGGCTTCAGACGCGTTTTTCCCTTTTCCAGATGGCGTGCGGGTCGCTGCACAGGCGGGGGTCAGCGCTGTGATCCAACCGGGCGGCTCGTTGCGGGATCAGGCCGTCATCGAAGTGGCCAATGCTGCCGGGCTGACCATGATCCTGACCGGGGTCCGTCATTTCCGCCATTAAGGGTCCAAGGTTGGGCAGCCACACGGGCTGCTGCTAACGTCAAGCCAAAGTGGGTGGCCATCTGGCCCAGAAGAGGAGCCTCGAGGCAATGAACATCGCCGTGATTGGGAGCGGTATAGCAGGGCTGACAGCAGGTTATTTACTAAGCCAGAAGCACACGGTCACCCTTTATGAGCGCCAGCCAACCCCCGGCATGGACGCTTTTTCGGTTGATTTGGAGGGCGGTGTACGGCTCGATGTCCCCATGCGCCTTAATTACCCCGGTTACTATCGGGCTTTGCTAGCAATGTACGCCCATCTGGGCATCGAAACCCAGCGCTTGCAGGCCAATGCCACCTTCCTCACCCCGGATGGACATCCATACTTTCGGTTTAGCACCCGGCGGCTTGGGCCCCTGGCGCTACCTCAGTTGGATGGCGAACCCAGTGGCCAATGGTCTGCCGGGCAAATTGCCGCGGACGCCTGGCGCCTGGCGCAGCAAGCCAGCCACGACCTGGCCAGTGGCACCGTCGGCAACGTGACCCTGGAGGACTACCTGGCGCACAATCGTTACTCGGCGGACCTGGCCGAAGGGTTCCTCTATCCCTTCTACGCCACCATCAGCACCTGTGCCTACGCTACCGTGCGCAATATGCCCGCCCAGGTCATCCTGGAAACCCTCAACCCCCGCATTTTGCTGAGCGGCTTTCGCACCTTTCAGCGTGTCAAGCATGGCACCCAGGCCGTGGTGAAGGCCCTTACACAGCCCATCCAATCGTTGCGGCTCAGCACCACAGTTGAGGCGGTTTGCCGCGTGCCTGGCGGGGTTCAGGTGGTGGAGAACAACGGAGCCAGCAGCGTTTACGATCATGCCATTATTGCAACGCAAGCCAACCACGCCTTGAAGCTTGTGGCTGATGCCAACCCTGCCGAGCGAAGTGTGCTGCATGCCTTCCCATACGAAAGCTGCGAAGTGGTCATCCACACCGATGCTAACCTGCTCCCGCCATGTAGCCGAGACTGGGCGCAGATGAACTTCGTTGTTGGCTCTGAAGATGTGCTGCCAACGGCCACCGGCTGGATGAACCCGGCTTATCCAGAACTCGCCGCCCGCCCGCCGATCTTCCACACGCTCAACCCCGCCAGCCCCATTGACCCGGCGCACATCATCGACCGCACCTGGTTCGAACGCGCTACCCTGTCGCCCACGGCGCTGCCCGCCTGGCAAACCCTGCAAAATCTGCACAACGAGCGCGGGCGGCAATTGTGGTTCGTGGGGGCCTATGCGACGCCTGGCCTGGCGCTACAAGAAAACGCCGCCGAATCTGCGGTTCAGGTGGCATTGCGGCTGGGTGTAGCACCGCCCTGGGAGCGTTAGCCGGGTTTGGTAGCGCTCACCAGCACATAGCGGACCCAGCCCCACCGAACAAGCGCCGCCGCGCCTGCTCCGGTCAACAGGATTTTTGGCCAACCGCGCCAGGGTGTGCGTAAAAAATAGCGCCGGGCGTGCCGCCCTGCAAACCCGGCAAAACCCAGCAAAACGGCCTCGGTGGCATCTTCAACGCGTACGCTGGCAAAGCCCAGCCCTTCCAAACGCGGCGCAAACTCGCTTTGCCGCACCCAGTTTTTGGCGGGCAGGCTGCCTAGCGGACTCAACCGACGCATGACCACAGCCCCAACATCAGATACACCATCGCCCAGCACCAGGTCGGCCATGCTCAATCGCCCCCCAGGGCGCAAAACCCGCCAGGCCTCGGCCAGAAATTGCCAGCGTGTGCGATAGTGATAGGCGCTATCCAGGCTCAGCACCACATCAAAACTGGCCGTTGGCCAGGCGCCGAGATCATGGGCGCTCCCGTGCCGGAGGTCCAACCCAGCTGGGAGGCCCGCTGTATTTGCCCGCGCCAGGGCCAAATGCGCCGGAGAAACCTCAAGCCCAGCGATCTCGCGCACCCCATATTCCCGCACCCATAGTTTAAGCTGCTCACCAGCCCCAAAGCCGATGTCCAACAGGCGATCACCATCGCTCAATTGGGCACGCTCCGCAACCTGCCCGGCAAGCGCAGCGGCTGCATGGGCATAATCTTCGGTGCCGGGCCAGTAGCCGAGGTTGCCCCACCACGTCGGTTGCGGCGTTTCCCGGTTAAGCAGCGCAAAGTCCAGCGCAAAACGGGCGGAAGTCCAGTCCATCAACGTCCGGCCTGGGCCGCCACCTGAACCGTACCCAAAGTCAAGGCATCGCCCAGCACCTCACCCTCCGCATTTAGAACCGGCAACCGCGTGACCTCCCCCTCGGCATACATCCCCACCAACAATGCATACGTCCCAGGTGGCAAGGCCAGATAATAGGGATCGCGCAACAGGTCGCCGGGTTGCCAGGCCGTAGTCGGCGCGAGCCCTCCAGCGGGCGCTGGTCATCCTGAGCAACCAGCGGTGCCCCTGGCGCAGCAGCAGCGTGGATAAAACCGTTGAATTCCTGCGGTGTGCGCTGAAGAGGCTCCCAATACAAAAAAATCGTCACCCCGAACGGATCAGCAGCATGGAGGGTATAGCCACGTAGCCGCGCGACCTCACCCAAACGCACATCGAGCGGGTAGGCGATCTCCAGAGGAAGCACTTCAAAACGCCGATACTCCTTAACCAGAGGAATAGCAGGCGGCACGAATTGTGCCTGCACTTCCAGGCTACGGGCAATCTCAAATGTCGAGTCTGCCCCTTGCACAAATACCGCGTCGTATCGATTGAGCAACGCACCCAGCTCTGTCACTTCGTTCCAGGGGATTTCCTCCGCCCCACCGCGATAGTAGTAAGTCAGTGCCGGGTCCACATTCCCTGTGATTACCGCGCTGTCCGGGCTGGCACGCTCATCCAGAAATGCCGCCAGGCTGCGCCAATCCGGGGCCTTGGGTGGGTCTTCATAAAAGTACGCATACAGCGAGAACAGCCCCACCGCCAGCAGCACCAACGGCACCCCTGCCCCAGCCAGGGGCCTCTGGCGCGGTTCGCCACCCACAGGATGCTCAACAGCAATGCCGGCGTGACAGCGATCACATAGCGCGGGCGAAAGATGTTCATCTGTGTGCCAAAAAGCATCAACAGGGCCAGCGGCAAAAACAGCCACAGCAGCAATAGCACACGCTGCGGCGCACGCCGCCGCCCTCCGGCCAGCAATCCCAGCAGCAAGGCCATCATCAGCGCCGCCCCTGCCAGCAACGAGAGGCCCCCTTCCCCAAAGAGCAGGGTCGGCAGAAAGCGCCGCAGCAGGGTCTCCACCGAAACCCGCGCCGCCGTGCCAGAATAGCCAGACCCCGCCAGGCGCGTGAGCTGCACCAGCAAAGGCAGCAAGGCCAGGCTCATTGCCAGCCAGGTGCGCGCCATCCGGCCTAGCACCGCCCGCCGCCGGAAGAACAACAGCGCAAAACTCAGCTGCACGAGCAAGAAAAACGGCTCCAGCAAGAACGTATAGGACGCCGCCACCTGTGCCACCCCATACAGCGCCCAATCGCGCCAGCGGTTGGAGGTCAACGCGCACCAGAACAGCCACAACGCCAACGGGCTAAACGCTGCCCAGATGGCGTAGTTCCGAACATCCTGCGAGTGCCAGATCAAAAAGGGGTTGATCGCCCACAGCGCGCCCGCCCAGAGGGCGCCGCGCGATTTTGCGGGAAGAAACGCCGTGCCAAGGCCATCATCACGGCTACACCGGGCAAGTTGAGCAGGAGCGGCAACACGCGCATGGCAAACTCGCTCTCTCCGGCGGCTTGCTTCCAGGCCCAGAACAGCCAGAAAGTCCCCACCGGGTGTGGCTCCCAGCCCGCCAGGTTGCGCCAGGTCTCCAGCGGAGGTTGGGCCCAGCTCAGCACACTGAAGGCTTCATCGCCCCGCAGGGGCACCTCCGCCAACTGGTACACGCGCAAAGCCGCCGCCAGTACAGTCAGCAAGACCACCCAAACAAGGCGGGTCCGGGCAGGACGCAGCACAGGGACCTAACGCTTTTTGAGGCGTTTTTTCTTGGAACGGTTGGGCTGCTGCGTCACAGACGCCTGCGCCAGCTTCTTGCGCGTTGCAGAGCGATCCTCTCCATCAGCCTTGCCGCCATCATCG
>JAAUUD010000148.1 GCA_012031655.1 Anaerolineae bacterium
CCCGTTTGGAACCTAAGAAAATAGTGATGGTTTCTTCTGCGCCACAAATACGCTATCCAGATTGCTATGGAATTGACATGAGTCGCCTCAGAGAGTTTATAGCTTTCAGGGCATTGATTGCACTGCTCAAAGAAACAGAACAGCTCCACTTGCTGGAAGAAACCTACGAGGTCCTCGAAGCACTGGACGCCGAAGACTGGGAGGCCCTGCGCGAAGAGCTGGGCGATTTGCTGCTACAGGTGGTGCTGCATAGCCAGATCGCCATTGATGAAGGCAACTTCACCATGGCAGAGGTGCTCGCCGGGATCAATGCCAAAATCATCCGGCGCCATCCGCACGTCTGGGGCGATGTGGAAGTGAAGACCACCCAAGACCTGGGCCGTGTCTGGGAGGCACAAAAACAGCAGGAAAAACCCGCCGCCAAGCCCGAGGCCACCTCGCGGCTGGATGCTGTGCCGCGTGCGCTACCTGCGCTCCAGCAAGCAGTCAAATATCAAAAAAAAGCCGCTCAGGTGGGCTTCGATTGGCCGGAGGTGGCGCCAGTATTGGCCAAAGTGCACGAGGAAATTGGCGAGGTGGAACACGCACCCGATGAGGCTGCCCGCGCCCGCGAGTTGGGTGATTTGCTCTTTGCGGTGGTCAATTGGGCGCGTTGGTTGGGCGTGGACCCCGAAACCGCCCTGCGCCAGACCAACCGCCGCTTTCGGGACCGTTTTCACTACATCGAGCAGCAAGCTGCCAGCCGGGGGCTGGCCCTGGAACAGCTTTCGCTGGCTGAGATGGACGCCTGGTGGGACGAAGCCAAGCGCCAGGAGAAATAAAAATCTCCAGGGGTGCTGGAGATTGGCGGGTTGTCGGGGCGCACAGATTTGAACTGTGGACCTCACCGACCCGAACGGTGCGCGCTAGCCAAACTGCGCCACGCCCCGATGTGATGGAGCCAGTATAGCCGTGAACCGCAAGCTTGTAAAGAGAGACTTCCCCACCAAAACCACGTTTAGCCAGCGGGTGCGCCGCCTGAGTGCGGGCCTGCTCACCACCACGGGGCGGGTTTTGCATCGTAGCGGCGTGCATCCAGATGCCCTGACCTTAGCTGGGCTAGGGATGGTGGCGCTGGCGAGCCTCTTTCTGGCACAGGGCGATTGGCTGCTTGCCTGGACGATTCTGTTGCTGGGGCTACCCCTGGATGCGCTTGATGGTGCAACCGCCCGCGCGCGGGGGCCAGCCCGTCCCTTTGGCGCCTTTCTGGATTCCACGCTGGACCGTTATGCAGATGCGCTGATGTTGGGTTCCCTGGCGCTCCACTACGCGCAAACCGGCGCGCTTTGGCTGGTGGGGCTGGCTATCGTGGCCCTGCACGGGGCGCTCACCGTGAGCTACACCCGCGCCCGCGCCGAAGGGCTGGGCATCGCCTGCGAAGTCGGCTGGTTTTCTCGGCTGGAACGCCTGGCTGTGTTGCTCATCGCCCTGCCGCTGAACGCGTTGGATGAACGCAGCCTGAACGTTGCGCTGATCATCCTGGCCGTGGGTACCCAGATCACTGCACTTCAGCGTATCCTGTATGTTGCTAAGGTCAGTCATCAACCGGAGGAACTGCAAGCCCCATGAATAAAAACCGCCCACAGGCTGCCGAAGCGCTGGAAGACCTGTTGTTGCTCAACCAGATTGCCCAGACGCTCAACCAGGCTGTGGATGTGCAAAGTGCGTTTTCGCGCGCACTGGCCCAACTGGTCCAACTGATGGGCCTGGAGGTGGGCTGGGTTTTTGCGCTGGAGCCGGACAACCGTGAACGCTGGCACGGGCGCGGGTTTCGGTTGATTGCCCACCATAATCTGCCACCGGGCATGGCGCTGGACAACCCAGAAGCCTGGGATGGGGGCTGCAATTGCAGGCGCTGTGCAACGCTAACGCGCTAAGCGAGGCTTTTAATGAGGTGCGGTGTAGTCGGCTGGGGGGCGTATCCGGCGACCGGGCCGGGCTGGTGGTGCATGCGTCGGCGCCGTTGCGCGCAGGGGAGCGTGTGCTGGGTATTTTGAACGTGGCTGCCCACGATTGGCGCGAGTTTACGCCGCGCGCGCTGGCCTTGCTGGAAAACGTAGGCCAGTACATGGGCCTGACCCTGGAACGCGCCCGGCTCTATGACCTGCTGCACGAACGGCGCATCGAAGAACAAGACGCCCTGCTGGACCTCTCTAACCGCCTGCTGGCCCGGCGTGATCTCAGCAGCATCATTGACTATGTGGTGGAGGAAGCCCGCCAATTGCTGAACGTGGACGCCTGCGCCCTGCTGGTGCCCGTGGATGATGACCCCGCCATGCTTTATTTTCGGGCGGCCAGTGGTTGGCGTGGCGACCCCATCGCCGAGGGGCGCTTGATCCCGAACGATGTGCGGAGTGGGCCGGGCCGCGTGATGCAAACCCGCCAGGCGCTGGTGATTGGCGACCTGGAACAGGACCCCTCGGCGGCCCCCTGGATGGCCGATTGGCTGCGCCGGGAGGACTTTCGCGGCCATGCGGTGGTGCCCTTGCTGGTGGATGGCCGTCCTATCGGGACGCTGGTGGTGAACTCGCGGCGCGAACGCCGCCTGGATGCCAGCGAACTCCGCTTTATGCGCTTGTTGGCCAACCAGATTGCCCTGGCTATCGAGACGGTGCGGCTATATCAGGAAGACCTCAAGCTGCAACGCATGGAAGAAGAACTGGCCATCAGCCAGCAGATTCAGCTGAGCATGCTGCCAGAACACGCCCCGCAGATCGACGGATGGCAATTCGTGGCCAAATATAAGGCCGCTCGCCTGGTGGGGGGCGACTTTTACGACTTCTTCCCGCTACGCAGTGCCCCACACAAGCTGGGGATCATCGTTGCGGATGTGGCTGATAAAGGGGTGCCTGCCGCGCTGTTCATGGCGCTCAGCCGAACCGTGATTCGCATCACCGCTTCGGAACACCTCAACCCGGCGGCGGCGCTACAACGGGTCAACGACATCATCTACGAAGACAACCGCACAGACGTCTTCCTGACCGCGTGTTATGCCATTCTGGATACCCACAGCGGCCAGGTCACGCTGTCTAATGGCGGGCATAACCGGCCCTATTGCTATCGGGCCGCCAGCCGCAGCTTCGAGGCGATTACGTTACCCGGGATTATCCTGGGCGTGTTGCCTGATATTGAACTCACCGAGACAGACCTGATGCTTGCGCCAGAGGATATCCTCATCCTCTACACGGATGGCGTCACCGAAGCGCAGGATGCAACCGGAGAGCAGTTTGGGATTGAGCAACTGCTGGCGGTGATCGCGGAGTATGCCACCGCCAGCGCTCAGGAGATTATGCAGGGGGTGATCCACGCCGTAAACCGCTTTACGGACCATGTGCCGCTCTACGATGACTTTACCCTGGTGCTGATCAAGCGCACCTAGTCATCCAGGGTTTGCATATAGCTCAAGATCGAGAGCATTTCGGCATCGCTTAGCTCGGGTCGGCCCCCTGAGGCGGGCATCGCACGCCCCATGCGGCTATCTGGATGATCGGCAGTGCGCCCCTGACGCACAAAAGCCAGCACATCTGGCAACGGGAGCGCCAGATATTCGCTCCCGATGAGCATCACACCAATGCCATGAAGGCCTTCGCCGTTCAAGCCATGACACCCCGCACAGGACTCGTTATAGAGCGTGCGGCCCAGGTCCAGATCAACTTCGATGCCGGAAAGATTGACCAGGGGCGTTGGGCTGGCGCTGGTTGTGGCGGTGACCTGCGGCGGTGGGATCAAGGGAAGGGGCGCGGCGGTCACCTGTTGCGTGTGGTCGCGGAAGTGCCGCCCGCTGACGATGTAAATTTCGCCGGCATCTGTGCGGCCATTACCGGGGCCATCGCCATTCATGCCATTCAGGGCAATATCCTCAAAGCCATCACCATCAATATCGCCCACGGCCATCCCATAAGCGGACATATCATACTGATCAGCCCCTAGCCAGTAGTCCAGCCGCAGGTCGGCAGGCGGTTCCAGCAGATCAATGATGCCTTCGGTGGTGGGCAAGCCGCCCGCTGCGCCATAGATGATCACCAGCACCCCCGCATTGGGTCGTGCATAGCGCGCCTGATCCACCGCATCCGCGTTCGGCGTGCCATAGAGCAGGTCGCCAATGCCGTCCTGGTCCATGTCCACCACCAGCATCGTATCGCCCCCCTTGCTATCTGGATGGGAGGCATAGATAGGCACGCCCGCGCCGGGTACCGCAAGGTCCACCATGCGCCCGCGCAGGTCTTCCCGACCATAAACCACCCAGGCTTCGCCGCCATCAATGCGGGCATTGTTGCGGCTGGGTGCAGCCAGCGACCCTACAATCAGGTCGTTCAGGCCATCGCCGTTGAGGTCGCCCACGATGATTTCTTCGCCCATTACGTCGGCACCTTCTGCGCCATAAACCACGGTCAGGCGCTCATCAGCGGGGGTGCCATCCGGCATTAGCCAGGCTTGCAGGTCAATGATGCGCCCTCGGAGGTTGTCGCTGCCGTAAATCACGAAGGTATCCCCCGCATTATAGCGGGTGTTGCCGGGGCCATCACCGCCGCCCTGCGCCAGGCCACCCACGCCCGCACTACCACGCCACAGGGCCGCCGCTGCCAGGATGTCTTCCAGGCCATCGCCGTCCAGGTCGTGGCCGAACACGGTGCTGCCAAACAGGTCGTCAAAGTCGGGGCCGATGATGCGGGTTAGCGCTTCGGGGGGCGCATTCTCGACCGGTCGCAGGTCCAGGACGGGGCCGTGCGTGGCCAGCATATCCGGCCCCCGAACACCACCCAGACCTCGCCCGCATTGGCACGGCTATTGTCGCGCCCGTCGGCCTGGTTTGCGCCGATGAGGGCATCTGGGTAACCATCGCCATCAAAGTCCCCACCTTCGACCCACATGCCCAGGCGGTCGCCTGGGTCCGCGCCATAGATCGTCAACAGGTTTTCCGGCGGGCTTTTGAGGTCAATCGTGGTTTGCTGGGGCAGGTCTGCACTCCCGAAGAGGATGTACGCGGCGCCGCCATTGTTGCGTAGCAGGTCTGGGCCGTCGTTGTTCTGCGCGCTCACCAGCAAATCATCGTAGCCATCCCCGTTGAAGTCCGCATGATAAACTTCCGTCCCCAGCATGTCGCCGGGTTCTTTGCCCAATAGGGTGATCATCTGGACCCCTGGCGGGAAGTTCTGCGGTTCCGCAGCATCGAGGATGGTGCCCCACCCGCCTTCGCACAGGTCAAACAGGATGCGCGTCTGGCCCGCAGCCCCACGCGCATTGTGCCCGGTCATCGCCACATCACCGCACCCGTTGCCGTTGAAGTCGCCAATTTCAACCGGTTTACCCGTGGTGGAGGCACCCGGCGGCGCATCATAAAGGGTGATTTGCCCGGGCTGGTCAAACTGCCGCAGGTCCCAGGCGTTGGGTTGTGGCTCGGTCTGGGCATTGACCAGCGGCGTAGCCAGGGCCAGCACCCCCAGCATCACCGCCCATCCTTTCCAGGTACGCATAACCATCAATCACTACCTTGTTCCAAATTTCACGATTTCACGTTCATCAGGTGCAGTATAGCGCGTTTAGGCTAAACTTGGACGAGTTGGTCCGCAGTCCAGTGGGCAACCTGGAGCAACCCGCATGTTCACGCCGTTTGAAGTGGCCTACAGCGTCATCACCCCGATTTTTCTGGTGGTGCTGGCCGGTGCTTACCTAGGGCGCCGCCTTCGGTTGGATGCCCGCACCCTCTCCAACCTGATCATCTACCTCTTTACCCCGTGCCTGATCATCCAGGGCATTTCCACAACGTCGCTGGAAGGCGACGAGATCGGTCAGATTGCGCTGTTTGTCACGCTGATCAGCGTCATCCTGGCGGCGTTGGCCACCCTGCTGGCCCGCCTATTCCATTACGAGCGGCAGACGGAAAGCGCTTTTGTGCTTTCCGTGTTCACCATGAATGCCGCCAACTATGGCATTCCCTTCAACGAGTTTGCTTTTGGCGAGGCCGCCCGCGACCGCGCCCTGCTCTACTACCTGAGCACGGCAGTATTGGCCAACACGCTGGGGATTTTCATCATTTCGCGGGGGAATGCTTCCTCGCGCCAGGCATTTTTGAACGTTTTCCGCGTGCCACTGATCTATGTAACCGTCTTTGCTTTTGCGCTCAATGCCACAGATTCGCGCTTGCCACTGCCCTTTGAACGCGCTGTTGCGTTGCTGGGGGATGCCACCATCCCGGCCATGCTATTGGTGCTGGGCTTTCAGCTCAGCCGCTCTTCTGTGCGCGACAAGCTGAGGGCGGTGGCGCTGGCTGTGGGTTTGCGCTTGATCCTGGGGCCGCTCCTGGCACTGGGGTTAGTGATGTTGATGGGTCTGGAAGGACTCACCCGCGATGTGATGATTGTGCAATCGGGCATGCCAACAGCAGTTATGGCAGGGGTGTTTGCGGTGGAATTCAGGAGTGACCCTGAATTTGCCACCACGGTCATCTTGGTGAGCACGCTGGCCAGCATCCTCACGCTAAGCATTTTGCTGAGCTTATTGGGTGCTTAGGGCGCCAGCGAACACGCTTCCCCGGCCTGGTAGGCGCGGGCAGCTTGCCGAAGGAGGACGCCATACTTAACCAGCGCATCTCCTTCGGCCAGATCGCGCAGAACCACGCTCTGGCCTACTTCCAACCTGGCACGCAGCACCAGCGTTTCTTGACGGTGATGGCGGCCAATGAGCGGCACTGCCTGCCCGGCGTCCACTGCCAAACCAACGACTGTCCCCACAGAATCGCTCTCGCGCAAAACCAGAATGCCCGATTGGGGATCGTCAGGGAAAATCAGCGCGCTATCGATAATCGCACGATTGACCATTGCAACACTCAGATAGGGATGCACCCGGCCTAGTTCATCCTGAATGTAGTGAATCAGGGTATTGAGGTCAGTTGTGGCTACGGAATCCCCCTGGCTCCCCAGGGTGCGCAGTTCTTCCACCAACAACCCCACGACATGGACAAGTTCAGCCACCTCTCGCGTCAGGATATGCAACACCTGCTCAGCGGGGGCACTCTCCAGGGCAAAAAAATTTTCTGTTGAGCTTTGCATCCGGTCACTTCCCCAGAAATTGCATCGTGTTACGAAAAAGAATAGCTGAAAACCCGGGCTTTGGCGACTTTAGCGGCGCCTTCTGGCGGTCAACGCAGCGTAATTTGGGGTTTTGGGGCACAGCACACTATAATGGCGCGTATGAATGGCGTTTCATCAGGATAAGCGGCATGGACGCAACGCTCGCCTTCGCCTTGCTCTCGCTGGGTCTTTTTGCCGGAGTGGTTGCCACCAGCATCGCCTATGCTGCGGTGGTGCGCCCGCGCCTGCTGGCCATGACCGCCCCCCAACCCGACCCTTCGCCTCCCCTGGAAGCACTCACGGAACAGGTCAACGCCCTGCAACAGCTGATCAGGGATGCCCAGGCGCAACCCGTCACTTTGCCAGATGCCCTTTGCCGCTGCATCCCGAACAACGCGAAAGCCTGCGCCAACTGCATCACGAAGCAGAGCAAATCCTGCTCCAGCTGGCCACCTTGCACACATCACTTTCGCTCATATCCCCAACGCAGGGCGAGCTTGCTGGGCGTCTGGAGCGCCTGCAACAAAGGCTGGAAGCAACGCATGCGGGAGTTCAAAGCCTGCCACAACAAATGAGCCAAGGCATCGCGGGGGTGCTTCCGGCACCGCCGCCAGACTACAGCGCTGACTTTGCCCGGTTGCAGGCCCAGGTCAGTGAGTTAGAAAGACGCTTGCTGGCGGAACAGCACGCCCTGCGCGAAACCAACGCCGCCCAGCAGAGCACCCTGCAAGCGCAAGTCCAAAGCCTGGCCGCGCCATCCCCATCATCAACGGGCCACACAGCTCCCTTTGATCGGCTGGAAACACGCCTCAACGATCTGGAAGCACGATTGGTCGCCGAACA
>JAAUUD010000149.1 GCA_012031655.1 Anaerolineae bacterium
CCGAACACCCCGCCCACCTGAACGGGGTTTGGCAGGCTGCGGCAGCTGCCAGCGCCTTGCTCCAGGCCGGGCACAGCGCGCTGGATGCGGTCGAGCGTGCTGTGCAGCTCATGGAGGACGACCCCACCTTTGACGCGGGGGTGGGTAGCGTGCTCACCTGCGTGGGCGACATTGAACTGGACGCGATGATCATGGATGGAGAGAGCTTGCGCGTGGGCGCAGTGGCCGCCGCACAGGGCCTCCATAACCCCATTCAGGTGGCCCGGCTCATCATGCGCGATACCGAGCATAACCTGCTGGTGGGGTCTGGGGTGCGGGATTTCGCGCGCATGAAGGGCGTCCGATTGGCGGCGCAGGCCGAACTCACGGTCCCGCGTGAGGTAGAGCGCTTCCACCGCTACCAGAGCACCCCGCCTACGCCCATCAGCGAGGCATTTACGGCGGGCACGGCCCACTCTGGCGGGACGGTTGGGGCCGTGGCGATTGACCAGGCAGGCAACATCGCCTCGGGAACTTCCACAGGTGGCACTCCTTTCTCGCTACCGGGGGCGAGTGGGGGATAGCCCCCTGGCTGGATGCGGCACCTATGCGGATAATGAAACGGGCGGAGCCTCTGCCACTGGGCATGGCGAACGCATTATGCAGGTGGTGCTGGCCAAGCACGCAACTGACCTGCTCCGCAACCCCGATCTGGATGCAAGCCAGGCTGCCCATGCTGCCATCGCTCATCTGGAACGCCGCGTGCAGGGCTACGGCGGCATCATCCTGGTGGATCGGGCGGGGCGCACAGGGTTTGCCCACAATACCCCCCATATGGCGGTCGCCTGGCTGGATGCAGAAGGCACCGTGCAGAGCTACATCCAGCCCGGCTAGGGATGCGTAATGTATTGCGCAGCGGGGTTTTCCCAGTAACCAGCGCTAAAGTTCACCAGCCCGGCCTGGGCAACATGGGGAAACCCACGTGCGTTTTGCTGACCAGGGATCACCAGCGCAACGTGGCCGGGTGAGCCTTCCTCGCGGGCTATGACCACCGTGGGGAAGCCATGGTTGGCGCGGGCCTGAGCTTCGGCAGCATCCTGGCACAATCGCCAATCGTGCCGGACAAAACCCACCTGTTGCATCCAACTGATCATCTGGTTGGCGCCCCGGTTATACCACTTGCGCGGCCCCACC
Source organism: Anaerolineae bacterium (assembly GCA_012031655.1). Lineage (GTDB taxonomy): Bacteria > Chloroflexota > Anaerolineae > Aggregatilineales > J027 > JAAUUD01. Next base: position 1,174 of record JAAUUD010000149.1, read on the forward strand.
GGGTCCAGCGGAATTTCTGCAAACAGCAGGCGCGTTGCATCCGAAACAAAGATCGTGCAACACGTCCACCCGGCGCGCTTGGCGTAACGCGCCGTGTTTTCCACATCCAGAAAGCGCACAATGTCCAGAATAGCTTTGGGATGGCGTGCATCCGGGGGGGTCCAGGGTGGGTTCTCGTCCATTGATGGCTCGATGGCATAGACAAAGCTCCACATTCCGCGCCAGTTCACCGGGGTAGTACGATCCTTAGGGCGCAATGTGGTCCCTTTGCGGTTGTTGGCAGGGGGGGGGTTGCGCAGCGTGCCGCACCGCCCGCACCTGTGCCCCCCAGACCTGGTTACCCTGCACATCACCTTCGATTTCCACCCACTTGCCCAGCAGGTCGAGCAGGTCAAAGGGCATGGGTGGCGCACCCGGCACAGAACGAAACACTTCCAGCGGGCGTCCCTCCACCATCACAAACCAGTTATCGCGCACCAGGCCTTGCAGCGTCATCTGCGGCATTGTTTTTTCCTTCGCTATCCCGCCATATACCAGGGTATTTTTACTTCATTGCCGCCATTGTACGAAAAAGCCTGCCCCCTTGCACAATCCAGCGCTTGCCACACGCGTAGCTCATGCCATGTCCAGCCCCGTTGACGCTCCATCCGCACCATGCTAGAGTACTCACATTATCCTGATCTAGATTGTGCTGTCCTGCAACCGTTGCTGGGCGTTCTGGCCCGCGCCACAGACCATTATCCTGCCTGGCCCGGCCCAATTCCCCCCCTCACATGCTTGTCTCAGCTGGTTGATCGTGCAGCACCGGAGAATCCTCCATGACAGCCGAGTTTATCTTCCGCTTGTTAGGCATGATTGTTTTTGCGGCGCTGGGAGCCAGTTTTGGCGTAAACAGCGCCGATTTTTTTAGCTTGCCGGAAGACGCCAATGGGCTTATCTTCTCGCTACTGGGGGCGCTAATCGGCTTGATCATCACCCCCTGGATCACGACGCGGCCCGGGCGTTCACTGGAGCGTTTTTTGCTCCAAAGCCCTACCGAAGTGCTGGTGGCTTCGCTGGCTGGGCTGTGCCTGGGGTTGCTGGTGGCAGCGCTGGCTGCCTGGTCGATTGCCCAATTGCCAGGTTGGTTTGGGGAATACCTCCCGACCGCGTTTGCCGCTACCAGCGCCTATACCGGCATGGCAATCTTTGCGGTGCGGGCTTATGACCTGCTGGACTTTGCACGTGGCAAAGCCGGCATCGCCTATCGGGGGGCGGCGGGCTACACCAACAGCCCGAACGCAGCGGTTTTGCTGGATACCAGCATTATCATTGATGGGCGTATTCTGGAAATCAGCAAGGCCGGGTTCATTACCGGCGCCATCCTCATCCCGCAGTTTGTGCTGTCTGAATTGCAACACATCGCCAACTCCAGCGACCCCCTACGGCGGCAACGCGGGCGGCACGGCCTGGAGATTTTGAACAAGCTCAAGCAAGAAGGCGCCAACCCGGTTCAGATCATCACCGATGACCCCGAACAGATCGAAGCAGTGGACGCTAAGCTGGTCGAAATTGCCAAGCAACGCAATATCCCGCTGATGACCAATGACTTTAACCTGGACGGCATTGCCACTGTGCAGAATGTACAGGTACTCAACCTGAATGCGCTCTCGCTGGCCATGCAGCCGGAATATCTGCCCGGCGAAACCATCGAGGTCCGCATCATTCAGGAGGGGCGCGAAGCCGACCAGGGCGTGAGCTACCTGAAGGATGGCACCATGGTGGTGGTTGAGGGTGGGCGGCGCTTCCTGGACCGTATGATTCCCATCACCATTACGCGCTTCATCCGCAGCACATCTGGCAAGATGTATTTTGGTGTTCCGCACCCCGACCCACGCCAATGACCCCCGCGCCCACCTTCCAGCCGGAGTTACTGGCCTGGTATCAGGCGGTCGCGGCGGCCCTTCCCTGGCGCGCCAACCGCGACCCCTACCGCGTTTGGCTAGCTGAGATGATGCTGCAACAAACTCAGGTGGCCACGGTCATCCCCTACTACGAGCGCTTCCTGGCGGCTTTTCCGACCGTCGAAGCGCTGGCCGCTGCCCCCCGAGACCAGGTACTCAAGCTCTGGGAAGGGCTGGGCTACTACAGCCGGGCGCGCCATCTGCACGCCGCAGCACAGACGCTTGTCGCGCAGCACGGCGGCCAGTTCCCGCAAACTCCCCAAGCCCTGATGGCTCTGCCAGGCATCGGGCGCTACACTGCCGGAGCCATCGCCAGCATCGCTTTTGACCAACGCGCGCCTGTTCTGGATGGAAATGTGGTGCGCGTATTTGCTCGCCTGTTTGACCTGGAGCAAGACGTTACCCAGGCCGCCACGCAGCAGGCCCTCTGGGCAATGGCCGAACATCTGGTGCCACAGCACGACCCCGGCGCCTATAACCAGGCCCTGATGGAGCTCGGTCGGACCATCTGCAAACCGCGCAATCCGCGCTGTGCCGATTGCCCGATTGCGGCACACTGCCTGGCCAGGGCACGCGGCACCCAGGCCCAACGGCCAGTCAAGGCCCGCAAAGCGCCCACGCCGCACTATGACGTAACCGCCGGATTGGTGCGGGACGGCACCGGGCGTTTGCTCATCGCGCGGCGGCCCGAAGAAAAGCTGCTGGGCGGCCTGTGGGAGTTCCCCGGCGGCAAACAGGAAGCAGGGGAAAGCCTGGAAGCCTGCCTGGCGCGCGAACTGGCCGAAGAATTGGCCATTCAGGTGGCGGTTGGGCCCCTGTTTATCCGCGTCAAGCATGCCTACACGCATTTCAAAATCACCCTGCACGTTTTCGAGTGCCGCTATTTGCCAGAAGGCGGGCTGCCAGAGTGCCTGGCCTGCACGGAATGGCGCTGGGTCACCGAGCACGAGCTGGAAGCCTTTGCTTTTTCGGCGGCAGACCGGCAGGTTATTGCAGAACTGCGAGCGCGCCCGCACAAATTGCTATAATGGGACCAGAAGAAACCCGAACAAACGCGAGTCCAGCAGAGGTTGTCCTATGTCCTTTTTCGGTGGCAAGCGCCCCGCGCGTCCAACTGGCGACGCACCCGAAACCCCGCCGCCTCCCCCCGTACCGCCGCGCCAACCGGTGGGCTTCGAGACCGTGCTGGGGGCTAACTCTACCCTGCTCGGTGAACTCCGTAGCCAGGCCAACGTTCGCCTGGATGGAACTTTCGAAGGAACACTGGAAATTGAAGGCAACGTGCTGGTGGGCGAAACTGCCAAGATCAACGCCGATATTCACGCCAAAAACGTGTCTGTGGCGGGCGCTGTGCGCGGCAACATCAGCGGCAACAAAGTGCAACTCCTGCGGACGGCGCGGGTGTGGGGCAACATCAGCGCCACAGCCATCACCACCGAAGAAGGCGCCTTTATTGACGGTAAGCTCACTATGGTCCGGCACGATGCCTCGTTGCAAACCGTGCGGATGTCCGCTTTGCCAGAACCCCCACGGCAGGCCGTCACGCATGAGGCCGAACTGGAGGTGGTGGTGGGCGAACCCGTCGAAGCAGAGCCGCCCTCCACATCTAGCCCGGACGAAGCGCCCTAACGCGGTCGCCCATCTGGCTGGAACCCGCCGTTGACGAGTTGCGTGATCTGTCCCAGCCGGAAGTCGGCCAGGTAAACGGTGGGGGCGTTGGCTGGCCCGCCCGTAAAGACCAGCGTCGAGCCATTCAGCCAACGCCCGTTACGGTCGTTGGCGCTGTTGGCAAAAATATCCTGAAAACCCCCGCCATCCGGGTTCACCACGGCCAGCCGGCTGCCCTGTGGGCTTTGCAGCGTAAAGACCAGGCGCGCGGCATCGGGAGTCCAGGCCGGGGCTTCGGCATCGGTCAGCGTGTTGGTGATCTGCCGCCGATTGCCCCCCGTAGAGCTGATCAGGAAAATCTGGCTGGTGCCGAGCTGGTCACTCTGGAAAGCAAGGGTGTTATACAACGACCAGGCCGGCGCTTCATCGTTGGCGCTGGAATTGGTGAGGTTGCGTGCTTGGCCCTCACCCTCTACCGGAATGATCCAGATGTCATAATCGCCACCTTCGTTGTTCTGGTACGCCAGTTGGGTGCTATCCGGCGACCAGACCGGGTTCCGTTCATCGCCGGGGCTGCTGGTCAGGCGGCGCGGGCTGGTGCCATCGGCGTTCATCACCCAGATATCCGCTGGCCCACTGGCCCCGCTATAGCTATGGAAGGCAATCAGGCGGCCATTGGGCGAAAAAACCGCCCCGGCTTCGTTGGCGGAGCTGGTGGTCAGGCGGCGTTGGTTGCGCCCATTGACATCTGCAAGAAAGATATCCAGTTGATTATTGTTGCTGGCGGAGTAGAGGATGCTGCCTGGGTCCGCGATGCGTGGCGGGGTGGGCGGCACCACGGCTTCGCCTTCCCCATTGCCACCGCCACCGGCCAGCAAGGCCACCACAATCACGCCCAGCACACATAAAACCACCATCACCGTGACCACGCCCGCCCCAATCAGCAACCGTTGGCGCTGGCGGTTGCCATAGGACTGCTCTGGCTGCGCGATGCCCCCCTGATAATTGCCGGGATAGCCCGTAGCGCCCAGCCCGCCTGCTTGCGTGGCGGAGGGCGGCGGCCCATACCCCGGCTGAGCCTGACCGTAGCCCGGCTGCTGCGCGGCGTAGGGATCGTAGGGGGGGTAGCCCTGAGGGGAATAATAGGGGCTGCTGGGGCTGGCTGGGTGGGCTCCCGGCGGGGCTATAGGGCCCCTGGGCTGGCTGCCCATAGCCCGGCTGAGGCGCCTGCACAGTCGGTTGCCCCGGCATGGGCGAAGTTGACCCCTCCAGGGTGCGGTAGGGGTCGTTCTGGACGGTGCCCGCCGGGGGGCGGTGCCCCGGCTGCCCTTCGCGTCGCATCATCATCGACCACTCTGGCAAGGTAACGTCTGGTGGTGGCGGTGCCGTATTGGGGTTGGGGGCAGGGGGCGGAGCCGAGGCCACCCCCCCAGCGCGCATCAGCGCTTCGTATTGCTCGGTGACGGTAGCAAAGCGCTCCTGGGGGTTTTGGCCAGGCTGCGCAGGATCACCGCCGCGTACATCTGGACGAGAGGTTAGGGTTAAGCGACTGCGGATGGGTCGGCGGGATGTGAACGTGTTCGTAGGCCACGCGCTGCCCCGTGGTCAGCCCCTGGGCACCTGGCCTATCGCCCACAAAGGGCACACGCCCGGTAAACATCTGATAGAGCAGCACCCCAAAAGCGTAAATATCCGCGGAAAGCGTCACTTGCTGGGCCTGGATTTGCTCTGGGGCCATGTAAAGTGGTGTACCAATAGAGGAGCCAGCGGTCAGCGTTCCGGCATCGTTCATCAGGCGAGCAATGCCAAAGTCGGTCACGTACACCCGGCTTTCACGGCTGATGAGGATGTTGCCTGGCTTGATGTCGCGATGGACGATGCCTTCTCCGTGAGCATAGGCCAGGGCAGAGGTAATCGGCTGCACAAAGGCGATGGATTCTTCCAGGGTGAAGGGGCGAGACTTGCGCGCCAGCAGCGCCTGCATGGTCTCGCCATCAATAAAGTCCAGCAAAATGAAGGTCACGCCATCGGCTTCTACGGTTTCGTAGTAGCGCACAATGTAAGGATGCTGCAAGCGCTGCAAAACCGACGCTTCGCGCTTGAAGCGCTCCATAAAGCTCGGTTCCAGCGCCATGTCTTCGCGCAAAACCTTGGCGGCCATATCCACCCCGCGCCGTAAATCGCGCACGCGATAGACCTGGGCAAAGCTGCCCTGGCCGATCTGCACCACGAACTGGTAACGTCCGGCGAGGGTTTGTCCAGTGAGATTACGTGCCACGCTGTGCCTCCTGCTAGCTGGCTTGCATAGGGCAATGATACCTTATCTTAACCGGGCGCGCTGCACCGTCCGGCTGACGCTTCCCTAGCTCTTGGGGGGGCGTGTGCGGGCCAGGTCCAGTGCTGCGCGGGCCAGTTCTGGCCAGGTAGAAGCATGCACGGCAGGCACTTGCACCCAGTCCTGCATTGGTTTGCGGTCCAGCACCGGATGGAAAAGCACCGCCCCCCTCCAGAGCCAGGGCGCGGGCGTGGGCTTCGCCCTTGAGCTTGAAAATCATGGCGCCGTCGGTCCATTCTGCCAGGAAGATATAGCCATTGGCCTTGAGGCAGGGCAGCCCAAACCATTGGCCCATCGTGGCCCCTTCGGTCAGCACCAGCACCTCGGCCAGTTCCTGAAAGCTGCTCATGTGCAGGCCTCCTCAAAAAAAGCGGCGTAGAGCGGCGGCTTGGGTTGACCATCGGCGGTCACCAAACCATTGGTACCTGCTTCGGCGTGCATGGCATCAGACCAGGCATACCAGATCGCGACCGGGACCCGTGCGGCCCGCTGCCGGAAATAGGCATAGGTCCGGCGCAGGTAGGCGGCAGCCTGTTCCCAGTATTGCGGCTGGTTGGCCGTCAATGCGCCGAACTCCGTGATCCAGAGCGGGTAATCGGGCAGGCGCCGCTCGTAAGTATCAATGACGGCCTGCATGCTGCCCAGCGTGCCGTAGATCGTGGTATCCCCTGGCGCACCAATGCCATACGGATGAACGCCAATGGCGTCCACAGGCAGCTTCTCGCCCAGCGCTTGCTGCACCAGCCAGGCATACTTGGCGCCATCCTCGGCAGCCGTGGCCAACCCCCCAAAGACGATCCTGGCGCTTGGTGCGTGCTGGCGTAGCACCCGCGCACAGCCTGCCAGCAGCGGCGCAAAAGTCCGCTGGGGGGATGTGCACC
>JAAUUD010000150.1 GCA_012031655.1 Anaerolineae bacterium
GTGGGCGCTGCCGTCGCGTCGAGCACGGTTTCGGCGTTCAGGCGCGCCGTGTAGGTATAGCTGCCCTGGAGTTCGCCCGTGATCTGCATCCACTCGGTCAGCGCCAGCACCGACCAGGCCGTCTCCTGGGTCGTCACCCAGTGATCGCCCTGGCGCGCGATCATGAGCCAGCGCACCGCGTCCGGCAGCAGCCCGTTGTCGGGGTCGGCCAGCGCCAGCGCCAGCGTGATCACCAGCAGGCGGTCGGCCCAGTCGGCGCGGGGCAGCAACACCAGCGCCCAGGGCAGGCCCAGCCCCAGGAAGAACCAGGCATACACGGGCGCAAATTGAAGCAGGGGCGCAAACCAATCCGGCATGGGTGGTGGAATATCCTCAGTTGCAGGCAGCGTAGTTTACGCCGCCCGCCGGGATTGTCCAGCCTGTGTTAGCCAGTCGGTGGGGGAGCGCTCAGGGGCAGGCGCCGAAGGCTTGCAGAGGAACCAGGGGCAGGCCCATGTTTTGGGCTGCCTGCTGTTGCGCATGGTCTTCGGATACCAAAGGCAGGTGTAGCGCCTCAGCCAGGGGATAGGGGCGAGGCTGTTCAGGATGGCGTTCCTCCCGCACGATTTCGCGAATGAGCGCCGCGCGTTGTTGATGCGTGAGCTGGGTGGTGGATGTTGATGGGTCCCTCTTGCGTTTTGTTCCTGCCAGGCGGGACGCAACACGCTGCACTCAACACAGGCGGGCGGTTTTTTTCGCACCGGGGCGGGGTTGCTGGTATCATCGGGAAGGTTTTTTGAGCGAACCGCAACAACCCACCCTTCCACGCTTAAGGAGGCGTTTCGTGGATCTTTTTGAATATCAAGGCAAGCAGTATTTCGCCCGCTGGGGCATCGCGGTGTCGCCCGGCGGCGTGGCGGATACGGTCGAAGAGGCGGTGACCCAGGCCGAGGCGCTGGGCTATCCGGTGGTGGTCAAGGCGCAGGTGCAGGTGGGCGGGCGTGGCAAGGCGGGCGGCATCAAGCTGGCCAACAATGCAGAGGAAGCCCGCCAGCACGCCCGCAACATCCTGGGGATGGACATCAAGGGCCACGTGGTGAAGCGGCTGTGGATTGAGAAAGCCTCGGACATCGCACAGGAGTATTACGTCTCCTTTACGCTGGACCGGAGCCGCAAGATGGACCTGGGGATGCTCTCTGCAATGGGCGGCATGGATATTGAAAAAGTGGCGGAGGACAACCCACACGCCATTGCGCGCATCTGGCTTGACCCCGTGCTGGGCTTTAGCGAGGTGCAGGCGCGCGAATGGGTGCAGGCGGCCAACCTGGACCCCGCCGCCGTGGAGGGCGTGGTGGAGATTGTGCAGAAGCTCTACCGCTGCTTCATCGAAGGCGATGCCGATCTGGTGGAGATCAACCCGCTGATCCTGACGCCGGATGGCCGCGTCCATGCGCTGGATGCCAAGGTCACGCTGGACGACAGCGCCGCGCCGCGCCACCCCGAATGGGAGGAATATCGCAGCCTGATCTTTGACATGCTGGACAGCCGCGAGCGCCGCGCCAAGGAACTGGGCCTGCAATATGTGGGGCTGGAGGGCTCGGTGGGCATCATCGCCAATGGCGCGGGCCTGGCCATGAGCACGGTGGACATCGTGAACCAGGTGGGCGGCCAGCCCGCGAATTTTCTGGATATTGGCGGCGGCACCGGCGCGGATGGCATGGTCAACGCGCTGACGGTCATCAACGAGGACGAGAACGTGCGCGCCATCTTCATCAACATCTTTGGCGGCATCACACGTGGCGAAGAAATGGCCAAGGGCATCGTGGAAGCGATGCAACGGGTGGACCTCAGGTCGCCGATCATCGTGCGGCTGGATGGCACCAACAGCGCAGAAGGCCGCGCCATCTTGCAGGAGCACGCCTCCGACCGCCTGATCATCCAGCCCGATATGTTGAGCGCCGCACAAAAAGCGGTCGAAGTTGCCGGAGGGTAGTCAGCATGGCGATTTTTCTGGACGAAAACTCTCGCGTGGTGGTGCAGGGCCTCACCGGGAAGCAAGGGCAGTTCTACGGGCTGCGCAACCGCGCCTATGGGACGCACATCGTGGCCGGGACCAACCCCAAAAAAGCCGGGTCGGACGTGGAAGGCATCCCGATTTACGCCACGGTGCGCGATGCAGTGGAGCAGGCAGGCGCCAACACCAGCTTTATCATCGTGCCCTCGGCGGTGGCGGCGGAGGCCATCCTGGAAGCCGCGTCGGGCGGCATTCCGTTCATCGTGTGCGTGACGGAACACATCCCGGCCAAGGACCAGGCGCGGGTCTTTAACACGCTCAAGCACGATTACCCAACACGCGCCTGCTGGGGCCGAACTGCGCGGGCATCCTTAGCCCGGGCAAGGCCAACGTGGGCTTTACGCCCACCGAGGTGGCCCTGCCCGGTGGCCCCGTGGGGGTGGTCAGCCGTTCGGGCACGCTGGCCTACCAGGCGCTCTACGAACTCACCGTGAGCGGCATCGGCCAGACCACCTGCGTGGGCATTGGCGGCGACCCCGTGCCCGGCAGCAGCTTCATTGATGTGCTGGCGGCCTTTGAAGCCGACCCCGAAACCAAAGCCGTGGTGATGATCGGTGAAATTGGCGGCTCGGCAGAAGAAGAAGCGGCGGCCTACATCCAGGCCAACATCAGCAAGCCGGTGGTGGCGTACATCGCTGGGCAGAGCGCCCCGCCCGGCAAGCGGATGGGCCACGCCGGGGCTATTGTTTCGGGGAATGTGGGCACAGCCCGGGGCAAGATGGAAGCCCTGCAAGCGGCGGGTGTCCGTGTGGCGCAGAACCCGACCCAGATTGGCGCGCTGGTCAAGGAAGCCTTGGGGCGCTAGGCCGGCGCTCTGGGGGTGACCCCTGATTAACCCCTCCTTCAGTCCCTCCCCGCAGGCGGGGAGGGACTTTTTGGCCCAGGGCCGCTTTTGAGGCGAGCGCGCTGGCCCCGGCCAAGCCGACTATTGCAAGTTTGTTCGTTCCCCACTACACTTATCCCAAAAGCAACTTGCGATTTCGAGCATCCCCATGTTTGACAGTACACAAATCAAGAAAGGGGCGGGCCTCAACCTCGCCTTTTTACCCAAACCTGAACCCCAGCCCATGGCCGAAACCCTGGTGGCGCTGGCTAATAGCGACGGCGGCATCCTGGTGGTGGGCGTCCAGCCGGACGGCACCGTGCTAGGCCAGGCCTACGGCGAAGCCGTCGAGAGCGCGCTCCAGAAGGCGGAAGAACTCTGCAACCCGCCGGTGGTGGTGGGCGCCTGGGAACAGGTGGAGGTGGAGCAAAAGCCCGTGGTGGCCATCCGGGTGCCGCGCAGCATCGAGCTCCACGCCCTGGCCGATGGGCGCGTGCTGGTCCGCAGCGGCTCGGATAACCGCCCCCTGGGGGGCCACGAAATCCGCCGCCTGGCCACGGATAAATCGACCGGTGATTTTGAGATTGAGACGGTCAGCGGGGCCACGATTGAGGACTTTGACCCGGAGATCATCGAAGAATTCATCCAGAAGCGCAACGAGCGCACCCGCCAGATTTTCAGCGGCAAGCGCGAGACCTGCTCATTGAGGTGGGCGCCTGTAATGACCGCCTGGAGCCCACCGTGGCCGGGATGCTGCTGTTTGCCAAATATCCGCAGCAATGGCTGCCGCAAGCGGGCATCATTTTCGTCAAGTTCGTGGGCACGGAGCCACGCGGCGAAGATGGCCTGGCGGGCTACGCCCGGCGCGAAGAACTGACCGGCCCGCTGGCGCGCCTGGTCGAAAACCTGTGGAACCTGGTGTGGGGCGAGATGGCCGTGAGCGCGGTGGTCAAAGGGCTGCAACGCACCGAAACCACCGAGTACCCCCAGTTTGCCGTGCGCGAGGCGCTGGTGAACGCCGTGGCCCACCGCGACTATCGCCTGAAGGGGCGGCGCATCGAGGTCCGCATGTTCTCTGACCGCCTGGAGGTGATCAGCCCTGGTGGGCTGCCGGGCTTCATCACGGTGGATAACATCGTGCAGGAGCACTTTAGCCGCAACCCGCGCATGGTGACGGGCCTGTTCCACTGGGGCTACATCGAGGAACTGGGCCTGGGCATTGATAAGATGATCGAAGAAATGAAGAACGCCGGGCACAAGCCGCCGGAGTTCGACGCCAAGCCCTATAGCTTTACGGTGCGCCTGCACAACGCCCGCACCCGCGAAGCCGTGACGCAGTTCAGCAACCTGCCTTCCAACGTGAACACCCGGCAGGCGCGCGCCCTGGCCTATGTGCGGGAGCGCGGCAGCATCACCAACCGGGAGTTCCGCCAACTCTGCGATGACGTTAGCCCGGAGACGCTGCGCCTGGACCTGGTGGACCTGGTCGAAAAAGGGATGCTCATCAAGATCGGCAGCAAGAAGGGCACCTACTACATCATCAAATAGCGGCCACGCCGCCCAAGCCAATACCCCTAACCCTGCCCGGTGCGCTACAATTACATGGCACCGGGCGTTTCGGTGTAGGATAGTACCCGGGCACGTGCCCAACGGGCTTGATTCCAGAAAAACGAGAGGTAACCGACGTGGAGCTCATCCCCCTCATTGCTTTGGCCGGAACCGCGTTGCATCTGGGGCTGCTATTCTGGTTGCAGGTGCGGGTGCGTGCAGAACAATTGGCGCCCCGCCTGCGCCGCTGGTTGGGGGTGACCCTGCTGGCGGCGGCCCTGACGAACCTGGCCTTTTTGCTGCCGCGTGGCGAAAGCGTGGTCGAGGCACTGGGCACAGATGCGCTCAAGGTGCTGGGCGCCAGCCTCACTCTGGCGTTGCTCAGCGGCCTGACCTACGTCTTTTTGCAGCGCCGTGGCAGCGGCACGTTGATCATCCTGAGCCTGGGGTGGTTGGCGGTGCTGGCGGTGGCCACCAGCCAGGCAGACCAGACCTTGCTGGGCACCGATGGCTGGCTGGGCGAGAGCGTCTCCGACCCCTATGCGCCTGGCCTGCTGACGGTGGCGGGCTGGCTGGCGCTGGCGCTGGCCGGGCTGGCGCCGCCCTTCCTGGTGCTCTATGGGGCGCGCTTGCCAGAGGTGGCCAACCGTACCGTGCTATGGCTGATCGTCATCCCCTTCCCGTTGATGGGGAGCATCCTGGCGGGCAGTGGTTCCAGCGGGTTGGTGGAACTGGGCCTGCTGGGGCTGGGGGCCGGGTTGGCGGCGACCGTTTTTGCGGTGGTGCGCCTGCAAGCGGTCGATATGCGGCGCGGCTTGCTGCTGGCCTTTGCCAGCGCCACCCTGACTATGCTCACCGCGATGGTGTTCTTTGGCTGATGCTGGTGGCGGCGGCGGTTTCCATTGAGGAGACCGGCTCGCGCCTGGTGTTCTTTCTGGGCGTGGCTGCTGTGGTGGCTGTGCTCTATACGCTGGTGCGCAGCGCGTTGTGGACCGCCCTCATCCGCCCGCTTGCGCCACAGACGCTCAATGTAGCCGGGCAAATGCAGGATTTTGGCGAGGCGATCAATGGCGTGGTGGAGCTGGAAGCGCTGCTGAACGTCATCCTGGCCAAACAGCGCGACATCCTGGGCGTGCAGCGCGGCGTGCTGCTGCTGATGAGCGAGGCCCCCGGCCAGCCAGACGGCCTGGCGCGCTATAGCCTGAAGCCCAACGCCGGGCACGAACCGCCCGACCTGGAAGGCACCCTGACCTTCACCAGCCCGATCTTCAAGCGCCTGATTCTGGATCGTAAGCCGCTGACGCAGTACGAAATTGACTATGACCCGGTCTTTAAAGGGGTGCCGGAAAGCGAGCGCGCCTTCTTCCAGTCGTTGCGGATGGCGGCCTATGCGCCGGTGTTGCCCCAGGGCGAAAACGCTGGGCCTGCTGGGGATGGGGTCCAAGGTCAACGACGAGGCCATCAAAGAAAACGACCTTTCGCTGCTGGCCACGCTGGCCAACCAGGCCGGGGCCGCCCTGCGGAATGCCCGCCTGGTGAGCAACCTGCGCGAAAGCGAAAACGAAGCCCGCGAAGCCACCACCGCGCTCCGCAGCGCCAAAGAGCAGCTCGAACAGCTGGATGCGGTTAAGACGGACTTCATCACCATTGCGAGCCACGAACTGCGGACCCCGCTGGCCCAGGTGCGCGGCTATACCGACATCATCGAGGCGCTCAACGAGCAAGGGATGCTGGACCAGGAACAACTGGCCAGCATGACCACCAACCTCCGCAAAGCAACCGACCGCATGGAAGAACTGATCCGCAATATGCTGGATGTGAGCCAGATTGACGTGAACGCGATGGACCTGCGCTTTGCCCCGGCCTCGATTGAGCAGGTGGTGCGCCTGGCCCTGGAGCCGCTGACGCAGGACATCCGCCAGCGCAAGCAATCGCTCACGGCGCGGGGGCTGCGCGGGCTGCCGCCCATCGAGGCCGATATGCAGCGCATGGTGCAGGCCCTGCAGAACGTGGTGTTGAACGCGGTCAAGTTCACGCCGGATGGCGGCAAGATCGAGATCACCGCGAGCTTGCAGAACAACCCCGGCACTAAGCGCGACGAAATCCTGCTGGCGGTTTCGGATAGCGGGATTGGCATCGACAAAAAGCACCAGGAGATCATCTTCGAGAAGTTTGTGCGCGCCCACGACCCCAGCCTGCACAGCACCGGCAAGACCAAGTTCATGGGCGCGGGGCCGGGCCTGGGCCTGACCATCGCGCGCGGCGTGATTGAGGGGCACGGCGGGCGCATCTGGGTAGAAAGCCTGGGCAGCGATCCTGAAAAGCTGCCGGGCAGCACCTTCTACATTTTGTTGCCGGTCAAGCCCCCAGAAGACGCCACCGGCGTGCTCAACTTCGAGCCAACCACCACCAGCATGGACCGCACCGAGCTGCTCAAAGAGGTGGAGAAGTTCCGCCAGCAGCAGCAACAGGTGGCAGGCTCCTGAGCCGATGGCCTGGCGCGGCGGGGTAGCGCTGCTGCTGGCCCTGCTGTGGGCGAGGCCCACGGCGGCGCAGTTGCCCGCCACCGTGCGCATCGCGCCAGAGAACGCCGCGCAGGTGGTGGAACTGGCGCAACTGGGCCAGGGGCAGGTCCATTTTCTGAGCTGGGCGCCGGGCGGCAACGGCCTGGTGGTCAGCAGCAGCACGGGGCGTTTATCTCTATGACGCGGGCACCCCGCAGCGGCCCTTTCTGGCGATCCCTGCCGGGCCGGGCGGGGCAGTTCAGGCGGCGTTGCTCACCGGGGATGGGCGGACGGTGGTGTTTATTGACGAGGGCGGCAACCTGACCGCCTTTGGCACGGACCTCCTGATGCCGCGCTGGACCCAGGCCGTGCAGCCCGACCCGCTGACCACGCTGGATATTCACAGCGGGGTTGGGGCGGGTGGCGGTGGCGGGGGGGCCGCTGGTGCGCCTCTTTGACCTGGCTAGGCGGGCCCCGCTGGCCACCTTGCGCGCCCACGCCGCCCCGGTGACGATTGTGTGTTTTTCGCCGGATGGGGCACGCCTGGCCACCACGGGCGCAGAGGGCGAAATCATCGTATGGGATATGTCGCCGCCGAACGCTGACCGCGAATGGGGCCGCCTGCGTGGGCATGGCAGCCGCATCACGGCGCTGGCCTGGCGGGCAGAAGGGCGTGTGCTGGCCTCTGGCGATGCCAGCGCCGCCCAAACCGCCGCCGTGATCGGGCAGTTGGTCAACATGCGTTATGGGCGGGATGATGAAATTGAGTCCGACACCATTAAGTCCTTGATAATCAGTCTTGACGAAGGGTTTGTTGCTTGTGTTAAAGCCATTTTTCAATGCCAGGGGCGGCTGGTCGTTACTGGAATCGGCAAGAGTGCCATCGTTGCCCAAAAAATTGTAGCGACATTGAATTCTACCGGTACGCCGGCTTTGTTTATGCACGCTGCCGATGCCATCCACGGCGATTTGGGCATGATTCACGCCAACGATATGGTGT
>JAAUUD010000151.1 GCA_012031655.1 Anaerolineae bacterium
AAGCTGGCGCCAGAAACCGCCGAGGAAGAACGCGCTCGGTTGGGGACCCCGGACCCGGCTTAAGCCCCCTGCGCTGGCTGCTGCCCTGGCGGGGCCAGCCAGCTCAGCTCCAGAAGCGTTCTGTAGCGGCGCGGCGGCGGGCTTCGCGATAGCTGCGCCGCTCCCCAATTTCAGAAAGCCCCAGGTAAAGCTCCTGAATTTTCGGGTTGGCGCGGAGTGCCTCTGCGGAGCCACCCAGCACGATACGCCCATTCTCCATCACATAGCCGTCATCCGCCACGCCCAGCGCCGCGTGGGCGTTTTGCTCCACCAGCAGCACAGCCAGTCCGGCTTCGTCGCGGATGTTGCGCACAATGCTAAAGATTTCCTGCACCAGCAGCGGCGCCAGGCCTAGCGAGGGTTCATCCAGCAAGATCAACTGCGGATGGCCCATCAGGGCACGCCCAATCACCAGCATCTGTTGCTCGCCGCCGGATAGGTAGCCGCTGGCGCGTTGGTGCATGGCCTTCAGGCGCGGGAAGTAGTGGTAAACGCGCTCCAGGTCCGGGTTAACCTCGCGCCCCTGGCGATAGACCATCGCGCCCAGGCGCAGGTTTTCTTCCACCGTCAATTGCCGGAAAAGGGGCCGGCCTTCGATGACCTGGATAATCCCCTGGCGCACGATTTCCTCAGTGGCCAGCGCCTGGATTTGCTGCCCTTTCCAGAGGACCTGGCCCCGCGTGACCTCGCCATTTTCGACGCGCAACAGGCCGCTGATGGCCTTCATGGTGGTGCTTTTGCCCGCGCCATTCGGCCCCATTAAGGTTACAATCTGTCCATCTGGCACGTTCAGGGTGACGCCACGCAGCACGGCCACCACGCTGCTATAGACCACCTCCAGATTGTTGATTTCCAGCATCCGGGTTGCCTTTCCTGCGGTTCTGGCGGGGTCAGGGAGCACCCCAGCGCCCCCTGACCGCTTACGCGCAGCGTGAGCTAGGGGACGTCCGCCCCGCCGACCGTGCGCAGGTCGGGCAGGTCGAACCAGTCCGTGAGCGGTTGAATAGTGGGGGTGATGTTGCCATCCAGCTCAATAAACTGAATGCTGCCAATCCGTGCGCTGGAGACAGACCGGTTGCCTTCGGTGTAATCCACACGGAAGATACCGCCCATAGGCTCATAGCTAAACTCTTGCATGGTGGCATCCAGTGCAGCCCCGCTGAGGTTCTCCCAACCGACGGCATTAATGGTCCGCACCATGGCTTCGCGCCACATATCCAGCGAAGCAAACGAGACCAGATAGGCGATGTTGCGCACAGCCAGCGCATCGGTGGGGGTGGCGGCGGTCTCCAGACGGTTGACGCGCCACTTTTCCGCGATGACCTGCACCCCGGGGTGTTCGAATTCGTCCCACCAGGTGTAGGGGAGCAAGCCAACCATCCCATTGGTGGCGGCCCCGCCCAGGCCAATCACCGAAGTATCCAGCACCCAGTTCACGCCAGAGACCAGCACTTCATCGCCCAGGCCCTCGGTTTCTACTGTGCCCGCGATTTGTGCTGGGCCAGAAGCCAGGCTGGTGGTGAACAGGATGTTCGCGCCATTATCCACCACAGCCTGCACCTGCGTGCTCACGTTGGGGGAGATGGGCAAATAGTATTCTGCCCCAGCGTAGCCCACCCTGGCGGCTTCGCAATAGGCTCGTGCGGCTTCGGTGTTTGTGGACTGGCCAAAAGCACCCAGCCAGCTCACGTGGCCCATCACGGGGTCGCCTTCAATGCCAAAGCTTGCCCAGTTTTCCGCGATGTAGTCGCAGAAGCCGCCCAACTGGTCCGCGTAGAGCGGGATGATTGCGTACATGTTGCCTGGCGTGCCATCTTCGCCGTAAAGCGCCAGTTCGCTCCCCGCCGCGATGAAGATGACCGTCTCTTGCTCTAGCGCTTGCTCGCGCAGCAGTTCACCGTCCGCGCTGGCATACAGGAAGATCGAATAGGCGTCATCCCGCACCGAGAGTTCATCCCAGAAGGCCTGGGCCTGGTCCTGGCTACCGCCAGTATCGCGGAATTCCTGCACCACCGTTGCTCCGCATACACCGCCAGTCTCATTCAGGAATTCGGCACCGTCCGTAAATCCGGCGACCAACGGCTGGCTGATGAAGGCAAAGGTGCCGCTGAGGTCCCCAAAGTGGTAGAAGGTGATGGTTTCGCCGGTCAGGTCTTCTTCACATTCGGTGACTTCCCAGGTGACGCTATCAGCCTGCTGGGGCATAGAGCGGGTCTGGGGGGAATCTTCGTAAGCAAAGCTGCTGGAAAAACCCAACAGCGCAATCACTAAACTAATCAACAAAGCCTTTTTCATGGTGTACCACTCCAACTCCTACTAGATCAAGCAACTTGAATAGTTTTTATACACATTGTGTGGCTATGGTCGGGGTATGTTTTCTCCCATTACGAACGAATAAAGGGCCTCAGACGCCAGGCTACTTGCAAAAGCAGCCAGCGATAGGCCAGACCGCGTGGTTCAAAAATCAAAAAGAGGATGAGCGTTGCCCCAAAAAGCATTGGCAGCAAGGCGGGATCCAGGTTGGCCGGGTCCACAAAGGTTACCAGGTTGGGGAGTTGATCGCGTAGCCAAGGGCGGACTTGCGGAATGATGAGGTCATTCATGCTCACAAAGAACAGCACCCCAAAGCTGGGCCCCAGCGGAAACCCCACCCCACCGATGATCAACATGCCCACCAGCAGGATGCTGCGTTCCAGATCAAAGGCAGAGGGGCTGATGCTCTGGGCGCTGTGGGCTTGCAGGCTGCCTGCGACCCCTGCATAAACCGCCGCCAGAAAGAAAGCCAGCAGCTTATAGCGAAAAACGTTGATGCCGAGTTGCTCAGCAGCCAGTTCGTTATCGCGCACAGAGATAAGCGCGCGCCCGATGTGGCTGCGGACCAGGTTACGCGCAGCGCCGGCCATGATGATCAGGCTGACCAGTGCTACGTAGTACATGCTCAGGTTGGTGTTCAGACGCCAATCGACCAGGCCGGGGAGGTTGATGGTGGGCGGACTCACGGTCTTGCCCGTGGCACCCCCCAGGTCCAGGCGATGCAACTGGCTGATGAACAGCCCCAGCAAGACACCCGCCACTACCCCCAGGCTGATCTGCATCGCTCGGGCCAGGGTGCCACGGTTGGCGGTTTGCTGCGTTGCTTGGCGAAGGCCCAGCGCCAGCCCACCCAGGATGCACAAGGCAGGCACCGCACGCTCCCACAACAGCCCTTCAAACCAACTGCCTTGGTAGGTGGTGATAAACCAGGGGATCATGAATTGCGCGGCCAGCGTAGTCATGGCCAGGTAGAAGCCGCGCACCCGTAGCGCAGGCAGCCCAAACAGCACGCCCACCAACCCGGTTAGCAGCGCGGCCAGCGGCAACGCCAGCCAGAAGCTCAGCCCCAGTTGATCAACCAGCGCTTGCGAAGTATAGGCGCCAACCATAATAAACGCCGCGTGCCCCAACGAAACCTGCCCGGTGTAGCCCAGCAGCAGGTTGAGCCCCGTCACGGCGATAATGGTGATCCAGGCGCGCGTCAGGATGCCGATCAGCGCAACCGAGAGGGGGGCATCGTTGCCAAACAGCCCTTGCCGGGTTAGGAGTGGCAGGGCCAGCAACACCCCCAGCACGAACAGCCCCCAGCCCCAGTCGACCCGGGTGCGGTACAGCGCGCTGTCCTGCTCGTAACGAACATTGAAGATTCCACTGGGGCGCCCTAGCATAAGTGGCTCTTGCTCCTAAACGCGCTCAACGCGCCGCTCACCAAATAAACCATCCGGGCGGATGAGCAGCACCACCATCAGCACGGCAAAGGGGGCAAACTCCTGCCCGGTGGCGCTGTCGATGAGGCCCGTCGCCAGCACCTCGACCACGCCAATCAGGATACCGCCCACCAGCGCCCCGGTGATTGACTCCAGCCCGCCCAGCAACACCGCCGGGAAAGCGCGAAAGGCCAGCGGCGGGATCACGATAGCGCTCACGCCCACGCCCGCCCCGGTGCCCTGAATGACGCCCGCAGCCATGGCCATCACGGCGGCAATCGCCCAGGCCACAGCCAGCAGCGTTCGCACTCGCAAGCCCACGCTTTGCGCCAACATCTGGTTTTCGGCGGCGGCACGCATCGCCAACCCCAGCGGGGTGAGCTGGAAGAACGCCACAAAGCCCACAAACCCCAGCAGCGCGATCCCAAAACCCCACACCAGATTACGGGTAAAGGAGAGGTCCTCGCCCAGCAGGTCACGAGTGGGCAGGGTGTAGTTAGGGAGTGGTTCGCCCGGCAGGGTATTGTCCACAAAGACGCCCGGCGCGATCTGCTGACGGATGGTCATAGTTTCGCTGGTGAAGATGGGCAGCGGGTTTTGCTGCGTGCCCCAGATCAGGGCCGTGATCCCCTGGATAAGCAATCCGACGGCCAGCGTCATCATCACCAGGGTGAGCAAAGGCTTGCCCAGCAGAGGCCGGATCGCGAAGCGCTCCACCACCAGGCCGATGACCGTACTGCCGATCACGGCGCTAATCGCACCGCGCAGGATGCCCGCGCGCCAGGTGATGATAAATTGCACGTCACTTTCCAGGTTGCGTAGCAGCCAGAAGAGGAGCAGCGCTACGCCCAAACCCATCCCAACCCCCACCCAAAAGCGGCGGTGGGTGGCCTGTTGCCGCAGTCGCCCCAGCCGCGAAAGCCGTTTGTCCTCCGTATTGGGGTTGTAGCCCAGCATCGTAAAGGCCATAAAACCCGCCATCCCGGCCAGCAAAGCCGCAAAACCGAGGCTTGGGGTTGCACTATAGGCTTGCCAGAAGATCAGCGCTCCGGCCAGCATCAAATAGCCATGGGCAAAGTTAAACACGCCCGAAGCTTTATTCACGACCACGATCCCCAGCGCCACCAGCGCATAGACGCCGCCCACCAGCACGCC
This sequence comes from Anaerolineae bacterium, assembly GCA_012031655.1. Classification (GTDB taxonomy): domain Bacteria; phylum Chloroflexota; class Anaerolineae; order Aggregatilineales; family J027; genus JAAUUD01. The sequence goes on from JAAUUD010000151.1 coordinate 4,935, forward strand.
GTTGAGCGTCAATTGCACCAGGCCAAAACAACTGGTGCCACTGGCTGAGCAATCATCCTGGCCCAGCCAGCCCGCCGCCAGAAGCAAGCCAATCGCCAGCAAAACAAGCTGTAGCCCCTGTGGGGACAGGCCCAGAATAGTAGCGCGGGTGCTGGTCATCAGGTTCCAGTCCTCATAGCGAGTAAATTTCTAGTCGTTCGCCTTCAGGCGTGGTTACGGCAGTGCGGTCGTTCAGCACCGCCGCGATAACCGGCGCATAGTGTGTGCTCAGCGCGGCACGGCGCAGCTGGCGGGTGCGGGTGCGCTCTCCGGCTTCCACCTCGAAGGGGCGCAACGGCAACACGAAGTTCCGCAGCGGGATTTCCAGCGCCAGTTCTGCGTTGATGCCCTGAAGCGCCTCGACAATCAGGATGGCGGTGGCACGTTGGCGAGCCAATTCCGCGTAGGTGGTGTAGGTGAGTTGCCGGGCTTCGGCCCACCGCGCCAGGTGTTCACGATCCAGCACAATGAGCGCCCCTAAGAAGGGCACGCCCGGCGCGCCAAAGACCATCGCATCCGCGATATAGGGGCAGAAACGCAGACGGCTTTCCAGCAGTTGTGGCGCAAGAGTCGCGCCAGACGCCAGGGGCAACACATCAATCAGGCGCTCCAGGCGGGTGGGATCGGCTGAGAAGCGGATGTCACCCGTTGAGAACCACACATCTGGTGGCCGTGGCGCCTCGCCCTGATACCCACTGAAAAGCGCCGCGCCGCGTAACTGCAATTCCCCGACTTCGCTGGTTTGCTGTTCCAGGTGCCCGGGCGTGGAAGGGGCGCGCAGGTCCAGCAGGGGGCATTCTGCCGAGCTGTACAGGCTGCGGATTTCCACCCCTAGCCCCTGGAAAAAGTCCAGCACGGCCTGGCTGAGCGGCTGACCCACGCTATAGTGCTGTTGGGCAAAGCGTAGCCCGAGTTTGTCGCGCAGGGGGTTCATCATCAGCGCATCACCCAGCATCACAAGCGGGTCCAGGGAGGTCCAGCGCTGGCGACGGCGCCAGATGGCCCAGAACATGCCCCGGCTGAGGCGGTTCGCATTGAGCAGCTGGTGTTGCAGGCGCCGTGCCTGGCTTTCCCAGACCTGGGCCGGGAAGGCAACGCGCGTCGGCGCGATTTCGCGCAGGTCAGCCAGCGTGGTTGTGGCATTCTCTGGAAAGTTGAGGATGCTGCCCCGCGTCAGGTGGGCGACTACGCCCAGCGCCTGTTCACTGTTCAGTGCCAGGGGCAGGGCCATCACATAGTTATCCCCGGCCTGGGGGTGTTCTTCAGCCGGGAGGGTGGTCAGGCTGGCCAATAAGGCACGATGCGGCAGCGCGGCCAGGCGTGGGTCGCCTGTGGTCCCGGCGCTGAGGGTCACTAGCGCTTTATCGCTGCCCTGGCCGCGCGCCATGTGTTCCTGAATGATCTCTGGAGTGTATGCCAGGTGATGCCGCCCCTGTTCCAGCAGGTGCGCCAGCGGCACCAGCCAGGGATCGTCCGGTTCCTGATGGCCCCGGGTATCCCAGTAGAACACCTGCTGGACCTGTGGTATGTGGTATTGCCTGGCCTGGAGCTTTTCCCATTGTTCCTGGTCGCGGGCAAAAACCAGCGGCACCTGGCAGACGCTTAGCACCTGGCTGATTTCTTGGGGGCTGGCAGTGGGCAGCAGGTGCAGCACTGGATGCCCCAACGCCTGCGCCGCGAGCTGGGCCCATAAGCATTCCGGGTCTGCATCTCCGAGGATGGCCAGGGGAGCACCCGGTGGGAGTTCCTGCCTCAGCAGACCCGCGGCCAGGGTCTGGACCTGGTCTGCGCTGCGCTGCCAGGTGAATTCGTGCCAGATGCCGTGGCGTTTTTTGCGGAGTGCGACTTGCTGCGGCCCGTAGCGTTGCACGGCGGCCAGCAACCACTGCGGGAGCGTCTGGGGGGTCTCCGTGCTGGCTTTATGGCTGATGGGTGGGGCATCCGCAGGGGTAGACACAGGCCAGGCGGCGCGGCGGCTGGCATCACGTGGGTTGTTCTCCCAGGTAGGCTTCGATCACGCGCGGGTCCTGACGGATGGCTGCTGGGGTGCCCTCGCTGATCTTGACGCCAAAATCGAGCACCACGATTCGGTCAGCCACATCCATCACCAGGCCCATATCATGCTCAATCAGGATGATGGTCATGCCGCGTTGCGTGTGCACATCCAGAATGAAGCGTGCCATATCCGCCTTGGCTTCCAGGTTCATCCCGGCCATGGGTTCATCCAGCAAAAGGAGGGTGGGGTCCATAGCCAGGGCGCGGCCCAGTTCGACCCGCTTCCGCACCCCGTAGGGCAGGGTCCCGACCATGCGCTTACGCACGCTCTGCAACTCCAGAAATTCCAGCACTTCTTCCACAGCCTGGCGATGTTGAACCTCTTCGCGCTGGGTTGCACCCCAGTACCAGAGGCAGTCCAACAAGTTACTTTGCATGAACAAGTGCCGCCCAGCCATCAGGTTTTCGAGCACAGAAAGGTTGCTGTAGAGCGCGATGTTCTGGAAGGTCCGTGCAATTCCCAGCCGAGCACGCTTGTGCGGGCGCAGCTGGTGATCTCTTTGCCTTCAAAATGGATGCGCCCTTGCTGCGGGGTGTAAAAACCCGTGATGCTATTGATGGTGCTGGTTTTTCCGGCGCCATTCGGGCCAATGATCGCCAGGATTTCGCCGGGATAAACGGCAAAGTCAACCTCCGTGAGGGCGCGCACACCGCCAAAACTCAGGGAAATGAGGTCTACATAAAGCTTTGGCGTTTGTTCGAGCATTCCAAACCTATAGGCTTTAAGATAAGTTTAAATTTATAGCTTGCAGGGCGCTAATTGTATCGTTGGAGAGCACCTTGCAAATGATGGCTGGATTAGAGAAGGCTTTCACATTATAGGCGCGACGTTGGCTTTGTTGTGGGCGCCGGGCGGGGGGTGGCGTCATCTTCTGCGGCGCTCAGGTGAAACTG
>JAAUUD010000006.1 GCA_012031655.1 Anaerolineae bacterium
CTGAACCTGCCGCCGGGAGCGTGGGTAGAGGATAAGGGGGCGACCCTTTCGGTGCACTATCGGCAGGCCGCAGACCCAGCTGAAGCGGAGCGCGCATTGGATGCTCAGGTCCAGGCTTGGCGCAAGAAACCGGATTGCGGGCTTTTCGGGGGCGTATGGTCTTCGAATTGCGACCGCCGGTTGCAGCCAATAAGGGGACTGCCTTTCGGGCGTTGGTGGAGGAGTTTGCGCTGGAGGCGTCTGTGTTTCTGGGTGATGATACGACCGACGTGGATGCGATGCTGGCTGCGCGTGAACTGCGTGAGGCGGGCGCGTGCCATGCCGTAGCGGTGGCAGTTGTTGCCCCAGAGACGCCCGAAGCGGTGCTGGCGGCTGCGGATGTTCTGGTTCATGATGTCTCTGACGTGGCGGCTTGCTTGGCCTGGGTGCTGGAAGCGCGCAAGGCGTCATTCACCTGAGCACTGAACCAGTGGCGCACATCTGCTGCACGCACGATCTCACGCAGGGGTGCGGCGCGCGTTTCGCGTTCTGCGCTGGGCATGGTTAGGGCTGTGTTGAGCGCCTCTGCGGTGCCATAAACATCATAGGGCGATACGGTCAGGGCATGTTCGCCCAGCTCATAAAAAGCCCCAGCATTTTCGGAGAGCACCAGCATTCCGTTCCGCTGATTGACCAGCACGCCCTCCTTTGCTACCAGGTTCATCCCATCTGCGATAGGGTTGACCAACAGGACATCGTAGAGCTGCATGGCGGCAATAGCGCGCACGTAGTTGTCTCCCACGATGATACGAACGGGTTCCCAGAGTTCCTGGCTAAACTCAGCGTTGATCATCCCGGCCAGGGCCATAATTTCCTGAAAATAGGTCTGATATTCATCGACTTCCATGCGTGAGGGCACCAGCAAGGCCAACATGTTTACTGAACCATGGTGCTGTGGGTATTTCTGGAGCAGCACACGAAAGGCCTCTAGCCCGCGCAGGATGTTTTTGCTGGGTTCAATACGGTCTGTACGTAGGATCAGGCGATTGTCACCCAGGAAGTTAAGCAACTGACGCTTGAACAGGTTTGTTTCAGTTTCCTGGGCGATTTGCAGCACCTTTTCGACATCAATTGATATAGGATAGGCGGCGGCCTCAACCTTGTGCCCGTTATAGACGATGGAGGTGCGGCTGCCGTAGGAATGGGCATCTTCGAGGTAAAAGCGGCAGGTCTGCACGAAGTTGAAGGCGTCTTTGTGGGTTTGGAAGCCAACGCGGTCCGCAGCCAGCAATCCCCGAAGTAGGGCGTCGCGCATCTGGGCAGGGAGGATTTGCCAGGCGTCAATCCCTGGCCACGGGATATGCACAAAAGGCTGGATGATAACACGGTCCCCCAAGGCTTCGCGTAGGTAGTGCGGCACCAGGTAGAGGTGGTAGTCCTGCGGGAGGATCAAGATTGGGCGATCTGATTCGGCAGGAAGGCTCTCGGCAATGGTGCTGGCGAATTGCTGGTTCACCTGGACATAGCCTGCTTGCCAGGCTTGCCAGGTTTCTTGCATGATGCTGGGCGTGCGGGGAGCATCCCAGAGTTGGTGCTGGATAAACCAGAGTAGCGGATTGGCGATCACGCTGTAGTATTGGCGGTAGGCTTCGGCATCCGGGATCATCAGCTGGAGCGAAATGCCCTGCACAGCTGTGGGCCGGGGGTTGGCGCTGGCCCAATGGATATCATCTTCACCCAGTGCGGCGGCAATCCAGCGAACATCGTGGCGTTCAACCAGGGCGCTCAGGGCGGTGACCAATCCCCCAGCGCCACGTTTGATATCAAAGGTTTCGGACCCTGCATCGTAGCTAAAGGAAAAGGGGCCTCGGTTAGAGGCAATGACAATCAATGGATTTTGTTGCTCTAGCAGGTCTGGTTCTGGTAGGTCTGGCATCAGAAAGTGTGCTCCCCATGAAGGCTCGATGGTTTGTGAAGTCGGTGGTAGATGGCATAGTCCAGGATGCATGCCAGAAACGGTTGCGCAAGGCGCCACCAGCGTCTATTCATAGGCTCCCCAGTTGAGAGGTTTGGAGAATGGTCCGGCCTTTAGGGGCAGGGAAAGACAGGGAAGGATGAATTGCGCTGGTGTTTCCCTTACTTTAATCGTACCATATTTCTCCACGCCACCCAACAAGCGCGTGGGATCATCACGACCATTCACCCCAGGGGGCAAAACGAATGATTGATCAACCAAACGTGGTGGTATTGGGGGGAGGAGCCGGGGCCGTGCAGGTGCTGGTTGGGCTGCGAGGCTTTGCAGGGCAACTAACAGGTATTTTGGCCGTCACTGACACAGGCCGTAGTACGGGCAAAGTTCGCTACCTGGGCCAGATGCCAGCCCCAGGCGATATCCGTAATGGGCTGGGCACGCTGGCGGGCGAGGAATCGACTCTGGCGCAACTCATCCAGTACCGGTTGCACATCCCCCATGCCGAAGTGCTCGATGGCGTGGCATTTGGTAACCTGATGTTGATGGCGCTGATGCAAATGACCGGGGATTTTGTGGCCGCTATCGACATCCTGCGGGACTGGCTGGGTATTCAGGATGTGCGTGTGTTGCCCGTCACTACGGTGAGCACCCATCTGTGTGCCGAGCTAGAAAATGGCGAAATCGTGGAAGAAGAGCTGAACGTACGGGCCATGAACAAGCCGCCGATCAAGCGGCTGTTCCTGCAAAACCCAGAAGCGCGGGCGTATCCGGCCTGTGTTGAGGCCATTCAAGCGGCGGATTTGATTGTCATTGCGGCAGGGGGGTTGTTTACTTCTGTGTTGGCCTGCCTGGTGTTTGAGGAGATTACTACCGCTATCCGGCACTCCAGGGCGGCCACTGTCTATATCTGTAACACAACCGTACAGCCTGGGCAGACCGATGGCTATAGTCTGGCGGACCACGTGCGCCAGATTGTGCAGCATGTTGGGCATGGCGTGCTGGACTATGTGATTTTAAACACGCTTATTCCCGATGAGGGGGTCCGTGCACAATATGCTGCCGAAGGGCTGCAAATCCTGATCCCCACGTCACAGGACCTCCTGAGCATAGAAGGGGTGGGGGTACGTGCGGTTCTGGCAGAGGTCGCGCAGATTACCCACCAGAAGCGAAATCTCTGGCAGAAGCAGGACTCCCTCCACCACGACCCAGTGCGGGTTGCCGCTGTGCTCAAACAAATTCTGGCAGGTTGACTTGCCTACCCGTGGGGCGAGTCTGGGGGCGCCAGGTCATCCAGGGAGATTTCGGTGGTTTGCTTGAGCTCGGTCAGGACTAAGCTGGTGTTGATGCGGGCAATTCCTGGCATTGGGGTGATGCGTTCCAGCAAGAATGTTTCGAGATGCTGCCTGTTCTGCACCATCACTTTGAGCATGTAGTCATACTCACCCGTCAAGAAGTACGCCTCCAGCACTTCGGGCATGGCCAGGATTGCTGCACGAAAATTCTCGATGCTGCGGAGGTCATGCGAAGCCAGCGTCAAGCGGATAAAACAAAGCATGTCCAGACCGAGCTTTTGGCGGTCCAGAATAGCCGTGTAGTGGGTAATAAAACCAAGCTGCTCCAAGCGCTTGACGCGGGTGTGAACAGCAGGAGGCGAAAGCTCTACACGCTGGGCTAGTTCCACGTTGCTAATGCGGCTGTTGGTCTGTAGTTCTTGCAGCAAAGCGCGGTCAATAGCATCAAGCGGGCGTTCCTGAGCGGATTCTTTCATCGCAGTGTTCCTGGTTATTCTGCTGTGATCGCGAAGCGACCCTGAGTATTGCGGTCCGACGTGGTTTCTATTGTAAGCCGAAAATTTTTGGCATGAAAGACAAATCAGGCTAGATGGTACGGGTTAGCGCGGGCGGAGGCAGCAAACGCGGGCGCGGAAGGTGCATTCGGCCCTCGGCTACGTCCAGAACAAAAGTAGTCAGATGATCGATCAGTGCTGAAAAGTGTTTTTCGCCTAGTTCGTTACGATCCAGCGAGGGCACGGGATTCATAAAGTCTATGGCATAGGGGATGCCGTTACGGATGGCGAATTCTACGCTGTTGATGCTGTAGCCCAATGCCTGGCAGAGGGCCATGGCCTGCGTTTGCATCTGTTCCTCTAAGGTTGGGCCGAAGTTGTGCGCGTCAAAATAGTGATCGTGTGTGGGCGAGTAGCGCATCAGGTACGCTGTTTGGGCCCCAGAACATAGCAACGGGCGTAGTCTTCCCAGCGGATGTATTCTTGCAGCATCATTGTGAGGGTACCGGAGTCATCGTAGCGCCAAAGCAGTTCATCCAGATTACGCACAATGAAGAAATTGTGCCAGTTGCCACCATGGATATCCTTGAGAACACACGGAAAGCCGCCGACGCTTTCTGCCAGCGCCTGCCAATCCAGGGGATAGGCCAGGTTACTCAAGCTATCCCGGTGGACAATCTCCGGTGCATAGCTGTGATTGGGTAGGATGACGCTACGCGGGGCTGCAATCCCATGTTGACGCGCTACCAAAGCGCCAAAAAACTTATCGTCTGCACTACTTAGAAACGGGTCATTTACCACTATTACACCTTGCAGGGCGGCTGCCTTGAGGTAGGCGCGGTAGTAGGGAACCTGCGGCGAGAAACGGTCCAGAATGAGGTGATAGGGCAGGGGGGTATCTAGCGCGGTGCCTGCCAGGCGGACCAGTTCCAGGCTAGTGTGGGGTGCCCGAGCAAGCAGAGATTCGGTAAAGGCAGGGGAAAAGGACCATTCGTTCCCAACAAGCAGGCCAATTCTGGCAGGGGTGGTCATTTGAGGTCCTTTCCCTCGATAGGGTCTTTCGGTTTACGCAGTTTGCGTGAGGGTCGCCAGGCGGTCAACCAGTTCGGCCAGCACGCCAAAAGTTGCCTCAACGGCATCCGGTGTACTCATATCCACCCCGGCCAGTTGTAGGGCATCCAGTGGGTAACGTGAATTGCCGGTACGCAGGAAGGCAAGGTAGGCTTGGGCAGCATGCTCACCTTCGGCGCGGACCCGCTGCGCCAGTGCATGGGCTGCCGAGATACCTGTGCTGTACTGGAAGGTGTAGTAGGCCACGTAGAGGTGGCTGAACTGCGCCCAGGTGATGCCAACCCGATCATGGTCGATGTGCATTTCGCCACCGTAGCCCTCGCTGAACAGGTCGGTCATCAGGTTGATCAGGTCCGCCGGCGTGATGGCCTGGTTACGCTCAATGCGCTGGTGAACTTCGTGTTCAAAGCGTGCCAGAGTGGGCATGATGAAGAAATAGCGGTGGAAGTTATCCATAGCCTCTTCAATGAGCGCGATCTGGAACTGAGGATCAGCATGGGTTTCGAAGAGGTGTGCGCGGGTGAGTGCCTGGTTAAAGTTAGAAGCAGTTTCTGCCACAAACATCGAATAGCGCGTGTAAATCTGGGGTTGGTGTTGCCAGGTCAGGTAGGAGTGCATCGAGTGCCCAAGTTCGTGGGCCAGCGTGCTCAGGCTACCAAGGTCTTCTGTATAACTCATCATGATAAAGGGGTGAGTCCCCTGAACACCGCTAGAAAAAGCCCCCTGGCGTTTGCCCTGGTTAGGGAACACATCTACCCAGCGTTGTTCCAGGCATCCCTGGCGCAGGGCCTGTGCATAGGGCTGGCCCAGGGCTTGCATGGCCTCGGCTATGTGGCCTACGGCGTCTTCAAAGGGGATCACAGGCGGATGGCTGGTGATCGGCGCCCAGATGTCATAGGGGTGCAGCACCTCGAGACCCAAGGCTTGCCGACGGATCGCCCAATAGCGGTGCCAGGTGGGAAGGTTGGCCCGGAAAGTGTCGATCAGGTTATGGAAGACCTGTACGGGCAGATTGTGAGGGAAGAGGGCTGCATGCAGGGCCGAGTCGTAGCCTCGGGTGCGCGCCATAAAGACATCCTGCTTAACGGATGTCAGGTAATTGCTGGTCAGCGTGGCCTTAAAGGCCAGGTAAGCATCTGCAAAGCTCTCCCAGGCCGTGTGGCGGATCTCTCGGTCCGGGTTAGATAGCAAGGCGCGCATACTGCTTTGTGCCACGATTTGTGTTTCGCCGGTGCCTGACACCGCTGGTTGAAAAACCAGCTCGGCATTCGTGAGGCTGGACATGGTGTTGTAGACCGAGGAGAACGGATCAGTCAGGCGGCCCATCACCTCCTCGACTTCTGGCAAAAGTACGTGTTGTTGCTGGCGAAAGAGGTCATGGATGTAGTGCTGATAAGCGGTTAGGGCGGGGTCTTGTTCGACCCAGGCAAGGAGTTGTGCTTCACCGATCTGAAGAAGTTCGGGTTCGGCGTAAGCCAGGGCTGCCTGGGTCATACCCAGCAGCGAGCGCGACTGTGTGAGCATGGCAGTGGCTTCTTCGTCGGCTGTATTGACGTTGCTTGCCAGGGAGGCATAAACGATTAACTTGCCCACCTGAGCCAGAATTTCACTTCGCGTAGTGAAATAGACAGCGAGGTGATCAGGCCCAGCTTGTAGCTTTCCTCGATACAGCTGAAGATCAAGTAAACGCGTTTGAACCCTCTCAGCAGCCTCACGCCAGGCTGCACGATCAGAAAAACGCTTTCAGCATTCCAGGTATATTGCTGAGCAATTTGCTCTCTGGGGGGCACAGTAACTTGCTTTAGCACAAGGATCCTCCTTAGATCAGAAAAACGCCACAAGCACCTACAAGAAGGGTGGGGCGCTGTTAAGCACACACCACAGCCCAGCCAGGTGTGTTTCAGCGGTCCCAAACCACCACTAAAGAAAGAGAAACAAGAAAGGAAAAATGCAAAATAGACCGGCATCTGAAATTCGCATAGTCATTTGAAAAAACTACACAAACTGAACGAGCACCTTCACATCAGCAAAGTAAATTACGGCTGAGTCCTCCACTAAAACGGGATCAAAAGCATCTAACTGACGATTAAAGACACGCGTACCTACCTTACTCCCCAGATCTTCAACATACCACTGCATTCCACGCAAAAAGAACCTGGCATGCTGACGAGAAACCTTACGCTGACCCAAAGCACCCAGATCAAGATCAACATAGATGCCTTGCTGAGGAACGGTACGACCAACTACAAAAACATCAACACCCCACGGAACACGATACTGTTGCCCATAATCCACAAGCGAAAGCAGCAAAGAAGGCACCTGATCAATACGATAACCACAGTTAAAGCAATAGGTCGCACCAGGAATCAGCAAAAACTCACACTGAGCACAAGCCGGCAAATCCAACTGAAGCAAACGCCCACACTTAACACAGAAGTTAGCCTCGGACAAGAGAACATCAGCGCCACAAAAAGGACAGGCCCGAATAGGCGCTAAACCATCCAACGTTTCAAAGGCACGATCAGCAGAACCAGACACAAACATAGTAGGCACTGAAACAGACCGCTGTGGAGTCTGCAATGCAGGAGGCGTTACGTACTGAACAGGCAAAGCCCGATCATCACCAACAACTGGCACACCAAGCGCGTTCCCACATACCGCACAAAAATCCAAGGATGCCACATTTAAGTGGCCGCAATAAGCACAGGAACGCAACTGCATCTCAGACATTAGACACCACACGCCAAACCGCTTCAGGAACCAGTGGAATATCCCGAATACGCGAGCCAACCGCATCATATACTGCATTTGCAAGGGCAGGAGCAACCCCATCTTTAGGAATTTCTGCCACCGCCTTTGCGCCAAAAGGCCCACTTGGCTCCACAGTCTGCACCAGAATCACTTCCAGCTCAGGCATTTCATGTGCCGCATAAATCCTATACGATCCAATGAGCGGATTCAGCATCACACCCTGATCATCATAGATCATCGCCTCACAGTGACCATAGCCCAGTGCCTGGACCATCCCGCCTTCAACCTGACCACTCGCCGTTACAGGGTTAATCACTACCCCGCAATCCACAGCCATCACCAGGCGCTTAACCACCACCTGACCTGTTTCCAGGTCAACCTCAACCTCAGCAAACTGCGCCCCAAAAGGCGGCGGACTTTCCATGCTTACGTACGAAGCTGTACCCATAATCTGACGTTGCTGGTCCTGATGAAGCGAGTGCAGGGCAACGCGCTCCAATGACACACCACGGCCATCTGGAGACCATGCATAGCGATCACGCAATACAATACCTTCTGCACTGGGTAAATCCAGCATTAAAACAACACGCTCAATAATCTGGTCGCGCACAGACTCCGCAGCTCGTTTAACTGCTGTGCCAGAAATATAGGTGGTACTCGAAGCATAAGCTCCCGTATCAAAGGGGGTCATATCTGTATCAGAGGAGTAGATAATGATGTCTTCCAGGGGAACTCCCAACACTTCAGCAGCTATTTGCGCCAGAACCGTGTCTGACCCAGTACCCAGGTCTGTTGCACCTACCAGTATATTAAACGAACCATCATCGTTGATTTTGATGCTAGCGCCGCCCATATCAAGCCCTGGAATGGCTGTGCCATGCATACAGATGGCAACCCCAAGTCCACGCCGAATATGCGGGCGAGACGGATCCTGACGCCAATTCGGATCATCTCGGCGGTGCCAACCTATAGATTCCATCCCCTGAGCTACACATTCATCCAGACCACTGGAGAGAATCACCGGGATGTTCTTTACATTATCAGCATCTCCCTCACCCAATAATGGGGCGATGGGGAGGGGATCACCTACGCGAACATAGTTTTTCTGCCGAAACTCCACCACATCCATGCCCAACGCCAGAGCAATTTCATCCATATGACTCTCAAGAGCAAACAAAGCCTGCGGGCCTCCGTAGCCACGATAGGCCCCTGGAACAGGGATGTTAGTGTAGCAAACATAGCATTCAAAGCGCATATGCTCGGCACGATAGGTGCTCAGGCCACGTAACCCGGTTACCGTCTGAACAGTCAGGCCATGCGTGGCATAAGGCCCAGTATTGCCAATAACGCGCATTTCAATCGCAACAATCGTTCCATCCTGGCTAACGCCTGTTTTGTACGTGATGGTCTGTGGATGCCGGGTGCGGCTTGATACAAACTCTTCTTCCCGGTTGAACTCCAGACGAACGGGGCGACCGGTAGCGATGGTCAGATGCCCAACAATATCCTCGATCAGCATTTCTTGCTTAACCCCAAAACCGCCTCCAATGCGGGGCTTGATAACGCGAATACGCTTCACAGGGAGACCTAACAGGGGCGCGACCATCCGCCGAGTATGGAATGGAACCTGTGTTGAGGTGCGAATCACCAAGCGTTCATCGGCATCCCACCAACTGATAGCAATATGCGGTTCAATAGGCACCTGTTGCACCTGATGAACATGATAGGTATGCTCAAAAACATGGTCCGCTGCGGCAAAACCAACCTCTACGCTACCGACTTCAGCCTGAATATAGTGGCTTATGTTGCGTTCTGCGTTGTAAATATCCTCTGTATCATATTCATCATGGATCATCGGAGCACCCGGGCGCATCGCTTCCTCAGCGGTAAAGACCGCAGGCAAAATCTCATATTCCACCCGGATACGCTTGATTGCTTCTTCTGCAATTTCAAGCGATTCCGCTGCGACCGCGGCCACACGATCACCCACGTAACGCACCTTTGTATCAAAACTCACCTGATCATAAGGGTGAGGGTTCGGGTAGGACTGCCCACCTGATGCGTACTTCACACGTGGCACATTAAAACAATGGATGACCGCATGGACACCCGGCAAAGTGCGGGCTTCGGAATCATCAATACTCAGGATACGGGCATGAGCATGCGGACTCGTCAATAACTTTGCATACAGCATTCCCCGCATTTCCATATCATCGACAAAAGCTGGATTGCCCTTCACGAGCTTGAGCGAATCTACCTTCGTCTCGGGTTTGCCGACGACCTGCGTTTCTGGAACTTGGGGTGCGTAGATAAACTTGGGCATGACGCGCTGCTGGGTCTGAACACGCGGCGAGCCGGGGGCAGATTCAGGAGAATCAAGCTCTGGCAAATGTTCGTCTGGGTGCGGCGGCATGAAAGTTAACGGTTCTACCACATTAACGTGAATTGTAGTCGGCGGCTCGCCCCGCACAACTGCCGCGGCTTCTAACACAGCCTGAACAGGCTTCACATAGCCGGTGCATCGACACAGCACGCCCGAAAGCGCCTCTCGGGCATCCTTCTCTGTTGGATTAGGGGTCCTGGAGAGCAGCTCGCGTGTCGCTAGAAGCATGGCTGGTGTGCAGTAGCCACACTGGATCGCCCCTGTTCTCACAAAAGCGTCTTGAATGGGGTGCAATTCGACGCCACGCGCCATCCCCTCGATGGTCTGGATGTCGTGGCCTTCAGCCTGAGCGGCTAACATCACGTCTGCGCTGACCAGACGGCCATCCAGCAAAATCGCTGCTGCGCCGGTTTCTCCGTAGTCGCTTCCGTAACGAACGCTGTAGTACCCCTCACGGCGCAATACGCGTAACAGCGATTCGCCAGGTTCACAGGTAATTTGCTTCTGAACTCCATTAATGGTGAGGGTAAGTTGCATTTTTGCCTCCGCTGCTTCTGCTCAGCGAAACCATCCTACGAGGATCCCCTGTGTTCTGCGGAAAGAATCACCTGGGTATGGGGCGCAATATAGAGAGTATACTGTTCCCCCGATTGGAATGCCAGAAAACCCGCCTGGCTGGTTCGAAAGCGTAACCCAGTGCAAATGATCCAGTAGGATATGCTTTGGGTTAGACTGCGACGTTTGAGCTTTTGAATGCTGCCCTGCACACGTACTACCTGTGCAGCCAGGATATCTTGCTGCAAACGCTCGCTGGCACGCACTGTTGTATAACCCATCACCCCCATCACCCCCAAAAAAAAGGGGGTCAGGCAACGGAGTGCATCCCCGGTTTCATCTGTCAAAACCAGTACCAGATAGAAAATAGTCAGAGCAAGACCCGCTAGGGCAGTCAAGCGAAGCTGACGGCGAAAAGCAAGCTGAAAGCGCGCTTGCTGTGCCGTAGTCATCCTCCCTAGCTGGTTTTCTGCCAGGTCTGCCGGGCTAAACCAGAGAGCCTGCGCCAGAGTGTCCATCAATCTGCATGCTCCCTATCCAGCGTTACCATTCAGGCTCAGCGCTGCTGCTGAAGCCTGCATAGCCTCCAAAACAAACGGCACATGAAACTCCCACAGCGCCACACCAAGGGCTTCTGCGCCTTCCTGAATATCCTGGCGGTTTACCCCAGCCGCAAATGCCTTGTCCTTCCACTTCTTCTTGATCGACTGCACGTTCACTTCGCGGATATCGCGGCTAGGCCGGACCAACGTGACAGCGGTGACCAAACCCGTAAGTTCATCCACAGCATACAAGGCTTTATCGCGTAGCGTTATGCGCTCCCCAAAAGGTCCATGGCTCAGGATAGTTCGGATGTCCTCCTCACTCACCCCATGCTCGCGCAAGAGCGGTGCACCATCCAGCGGATGCTGTTCCAGGGTAGGGTGAATTTCCCAGTCAAAATCGTGAAGCAACCCTACCAATCCCCAGTTGTCCGGGTCTTCGGCGTAGTGTTGGGCATAGGCACGCATCGCAACTTCCACCGCCAGCATATGCGTCCGAAGCCCATCGGCCTGCACATACTTTTTAACCAATTCCCAGGCGGCCTCACGCTCCATCGGTCTATTCTCCTTGATCTCTTCCGCATGCATATATACCATAGGCCAGCATTATGTCCAACATCTGGCAAGATTTCGCTATACTTAAGGGGGAGTATTCAGCCAGCCGCTATGGAGCCCAATGCTAGAGCAACTGCTTACCCAACTCAATGACAGCAACCCCCAGGAGCGGATTGACGCCCTTAAGGTGCTTGGAGTCGTGGAAGAAACCCGCGCTGTACATGCCATCTGGATCGTGTATCAACAGGACACCCATCCCCAGGTTCGAAATATGGCCCGTTGGGCAGGGCAGCAAATTGCCACTGCTCAGCAACACGGGCATGATACCGAAGCAGAACTACAGGCCAGGTTTCAGGCAAGCTCTCTTCAAGGGGGAAGGCCGTTGCTAGACCCCGATTACCTGATTGAGGACACAACGTTGCAACTCCAGCATACGCAGCCTGACCACGCTGATCGAGCCAACACGCAACATGCACAGCACGCTCCCCAGCCACACTCAAATCCTGATGACCCCTTTGATCTCCTAGAGCTGGGGTTAACGTTCCTGAAAGGCAGGGTATGAGCAACACTCATCTTAAGGTCTGGTTCCAGAAGCTACAAAACCCAGACCCCTCCATGCGCAAATCTGCTCTGGAAAACCTGGAAATTATGGGCGAACCCGAAACCCTAACCTGGCTCGCTGATGTCTTCCTGAATGATCCCGAACCCGCGCTACGCGAGCAAGCCCAACGGATCGCCAAAGCTATCTACTATCAACAACACCAACAAGCAGCCATACCCAAAGGGGCAACACCCGCTGAGCAAGAGCAAGCAGCGAGCATCCTAGAACAAGCACGGCACCGTAAAGCAAAACGAGGCTAGTCAAGAGGTCTGCAAAGCACCATGGCCACTTCGCAAGAGAAGATCATTGCCTATTACATCTCGCGCCTGCGCGATAAACGTCCTGAAGTTCAGCGCGAAGCTATCCAGGGGTTAGAAGCAATTGGCGCTGAGGCCGAAGAAGCGCTGGAGCCTCTGAAGGCCCTCTATGAGAGCGCCGCAGAGGAAGCTATTCGGCGCATGGCCCAACTTGCTGCCTATAACATTTTTATGGCCGTCAAGCATCGGGATGAGGGGCAGTAACCATCGTCACAAGCGCTTCGGGCGACCCTGCGGACTCAACAGGATAAGACTGCTCAATAAAGATGGCGTGCCACATCTGCAAAACGAACCAGCTCCAGACCCGTTGCAGGCCATACACGCGGCGTTCCAGATGATCGCGCGTCTGTTGATGAGCAAGCGCACCCTGTAGACCCAGTGCATTGAAGCGCTCTGGTGTGAGCAACTGATTGACCTGTGGAAGAAAGACTGTTCGCAGCCAATCTGAGGCCGGTGGGGTAAACCCCCACTTCTTGCGCTTCAATATAGCACTGGGCACATGGTACCGAGCAGCCTGCTTTAGGACGGCTTTGCCGCCCCTGGGTAGCTTGTGCGCCAGTGGCATCGCCAGGGCCAGGTCAATCAGTTCATGATCCTGAAAAGGTGCACGGCCTTCTATTGACATGGCCATAGCCAGCTTATCGTAGCGCAGGTTGCTGTCCTCAGCTAACCAGTAGCGCAGTTTGGCATAGCCAAGTCGATCTCCCATATGGGGTGTGTCCAGGCTTTCCAGGGTGCTATTCATGGCAGAAAGCGTCTGCTGAAGCGACTCAGGCAAGTGAGTGGCGCCCAGTACCGCAACCAATGCGGATGGAGGCAGCAAAGCGTCCCAGCCTAAGAAGCGGTCGATCGGGCGCAACAAAGCGGCTTTTTCCGCCAGTTTGTGGGTTGCGCGCACCAGGTTCGACTTGCCACCCGCCAGCGCGTGCAGCACCCCACGGTTTAGCCCTGACGGGATAAGCTTCCTATAGTGTTCGACACGGGCATCCTGTTGGAAAAAAGGGTACCCCGCAAAAGTTTCATCGGCACCATCCCCACTCAAGAGCACCGGCACTCCACTTGCCCGCGCCAGAGCAGCCACAAAAACCGTCTGGATAATCGCTGGATTGGCGATAGGCTCATCCAGCGCATAAACGATCTGCGGCAGGATTGCTGCCAGGTAGTCGCCATGGGGAAGCACGATCTCTCGATGGTGAGCGGCCAGCGCCTGGGCAGCCACCCGCGCATAATGGATATCTACATTAAATTTCTGGTCTCCAGGAGAGTTCTTCTCAAAATCAAAGCCAACCGTAAAACTCCTGACTGACTGGCCAGTTAAACGTCCGGCCAAGGCAGTGACCAGCGTGGAATCCAGGCCGCCACTCAGGAAGGTTCCGAGAGGCACATCACTCATCAGGTGATCCTGAACCACCTGAGTCAGTAATCCCTCTAGCCGCTGTGCATTCTCCGCAAAGGAGTAACGATCCTGCCGAGCGAAAGTGGGCTGCCAATAGGTGCTCAGCTGGGGTTCCTGACCCGCCTCAAGCGTTAGCAGTTGACCAGGACCCAGCTTGTAAATTCCGTGAAAAAGTGTTAAGGGCGGTAAGACATAACCCAACAAAAGGTACTGGTGTAGGGCAGATTCGTCCATTTGACGGACTGCTGCGGGGTGTTGTAACAAGGCCTTGATTTCTGACGCAAACACAAAGTCAGGACCCCAGCGGGCGTAGTAAAGCGGCTTTTGCCCGGTGCGATCCCGCACCAGGCTCAAGCGACGTTGAGCGCGATTCCACAGGGCGAAAGCATACATCCCGCGCAACCGCTCCACTAAACCCAGGCCCCAGGCTTCATAGCCATGCACCAGAACCTCGGTATCTGTTTGCGTGGTAAAAATGTGCCCTGCCTGGCTGAGTTCCTCCCGCAGCGCCTGGTAATTATAGATTTCGCCATTAAACACTGTGACCACTTGTCGGTCTTCGTTCAGGATCGGTTGTTGACCCGTTTGCAGGTCGATGATGGCCAGACGCCGAAACCCAAACCCAAGACCAGGGTCTTCCAGAAAGAAGCCCTCTCCATCCGGCCCCCGGTGAGCCAGCGCCGTCGTAAGACGCTTAAGCAGAGCGGCCTCAACTGGCGCTTGATCAGGCTTGAGAATTCCACAGATGCCGCACATACGGCACAGAATAGCGGTAAAACCGTTCCGCGCCAAGTCGCTTCTCCGCTGAAAAGCCAACGCGTGCTGGAAGGGGAGCCAGGGCCTGGTATAATGCCGGGCCTATGAGTAGCGAAAGAAGAACCTGCGCCACGTGTGGCGCAAGCAACCCAGGTGATGCCGCAACATGTGCAATTTGTGGGGCTAAGCTCCGTGCACAGCGCCGCAGTTCTGTGCGGGTCCCGCGTGGGGACGACGCCCTATATGACCCCATGTATGGTGAGGATGACCTGCTCGCAGCACGCGCGCCAGGGGGGCTGTGGACGGCTTTGCTGCTCCTTGGGCTGGGGATCGTGGCGGCGGGGTTGCTGATCTTTGGGGCGAGCCAGCTTGCCGAAGAAACTGCACCTGACGCAGCAGAAGGCCCGGGAGAGGCGGGGAGCAACACGCAAGAAGCCACTGAAGCTCTGATGGCAGATACCCCGGAAGCTAGGCCTACAGCCGCGGCCAGCCCAACCTCCGGGCAGAGCCTGATCTCGGGACCAACATTACCCGCCACAAATACACGTATGGCGGTTCAACTTCTGCCAACCATCACCCCGACCATTACGCTTACGCCAACCCTGGGCCCCTGCGAATATACGATGCGCCTGGGAGAAACACTCTTTGATCTGGCGCTACGCTGTGGACACCGGGACCTTTCTGCTGTGCAAGCCATCGTCAGTGCCAATAATCTGGCTTGCGATTCCTGCGTGAAGGAAGGGGATACCATCATCGTGCCTCGGCCAACATCCACCCCAGACCCCAACCCCAGCAGCGCCAATCCCCCAAGCGCACCCACTGAAGTTGCTGATGTCGGCGTGAGCTTTGGCGGGTTGAATAATGACATTGATGTTGATAACCTCATTGAAGAGCGGTTGGCCGTATTGGAACCTACGCTGGACCCGAACCTGCAATGGCACGAGATCTCCCAAGGCCAAACCCTCTATGAAATCGTTGCGATTTACGAAATCGACGTGAAGCTCCTGTCTGAGATCAACCCTGAGGTAGACTTTTTGCAGTGCGACTTTGGCGAACGCTTTGGTGGGGAAACCTGCTCAGTCTTCTTTTCAATCGGGCAACGCATCCGGGTCCCTGCGCCCACCCCTACGCCCACCATCCCGCCAACCCTCAGCGGTAGCGAAACGCCTACCCCTTCACCAACGGCGACCTTCAACGTGCCGCAACTCTTCGCGCCCAGAGAAGGGCAACGCTTTGAAGCCGCGAGTCTGGTTACCCTGCGCTGGGTCACCACCGGAACGCTAGGCGTTGACGAGGTCTATGTATTGCGGGTGCGGCGCCCTAATACAGATCAAAACTGGGTGGCGTTGACTTGCGATCTTGCGTTTGATCTGCCCACGGCCTGGCAGGCACCCAGCAATGACACGGCCCTCTATGAATGGTCAGTGAGTATCGGACGCGTAGCCTCTCGCCCGGGCACAGACCAGGCAGAGATGATCCTGCGCCGCAGCAGTTTAAACCTGTGCCAATTTTCAACACCGCTCCCCATCGATTGGGAAGTTGCAGCCTATGCGGTGGCGCGCGATGTGGGGGTCGTCCTAGATACGGAAATCGTGGCAGAGCGCTATCCTACACCGCCACGTCGCTTTAGTTGGCAAGGACGGGTGCCATGAAATTCGCGCCACTCATCCTTTTAGTCTTATGTTGCTTTGGGCCGTGGGGGCGTGCATCCCTGAAGATGACGAGACCTTCCGGGAACCTACGCCAACTGCCCCACTGGCCACGTCAACCGTCACCCTTTCGCCAACTGCCAGCCCAACCGCTTCGGTTACACCGTTGCCGCTGCCGCCCAGCGCGACCTTTCCCCCCACGCTAACGCCTTCACCGCCTGCTACAGAAGCGCCACCGACTGATATGCCACCCACGCCCACGCCGCTTGGCCCTTTCCAGTACTCCATCCAGCCTGGCGATGACTGCCTGAGGATCCTGTTTCGGCATGGCCACCGGGATAACAGCGCGCTATTCCTGTTCTACGAATTAAATGACCTGCCTGGGCGTTGTGTACTCGGTCCTCCGGGGACCGTAGTACAGGTGCCGCGCCCGGTATTGGTGGGAGAAGGGGGAGAGATTATCGCTATCCCATCCACCCCAACTCCGCCAGGCGGGTGGACGGGGCGCTTGTATGAAATTGGGCAATATTGCGCCGAAGAAGGCGACACGCTAACCAGCATTGCGCTCAAGAACTTCAGCACCAATCGGCAAATCTGCGAGCTTAATCCGCCTCCCGATGGCCTTAACTGTACAGGCTGTGACTTTAGTGTCAACGATATTGGCTTTTGCCCCAATCCGCCGCTGATTCGGGCTGGGCAGTGCCTCAATATCCCGGTCGGAACGCCCACACCCAGCCCAACCGCTTTTGCCAGTGGGGATGAAACTCCGACGCCCACGCCTACCTACCGACCCCCGACCCCCATTCTGCCGGCGGAGGGTAGCCGGGTTGAGGGCGCAGTACGGCTACAGTGGGTTTCGGTCGGCTTTTTGCAGCCCAACGAATACTACGTTGTGGAAATTCAGGATGCCGTGAGCGGCAACAGCTACTTCCAGCAAACCAAGAGCACCAGCTTGTTGTTGCCGACCGAATGGTTGCTCACGCAAGAGGCGCAGTTTCAGTGGCGCGTGCAGGTAAACCGCCTGAATAGTGCTGGGTTGTTAGAACCCATCGGCGTTCCAACGCCTTTGATGAGTTTTACCTGGCAACGCTGAAATCAGGGAGTGGCGTGAACCAGGGGTAGGGTAAAGGAAAAGGTCGTGCCTGTGCCCAGGTCGCTCTCCAGCCACATCTCGCCGCCATGGGCCTCTGCGATGCGCTTGGCGATCACAAGGCCCAGGCCAGTCCCCTGGACCTTGTCCGCCGTGTCTGAGACGCGGAAGAACTTTTGAAACATACGCTGTTGATCTTCACGAGAGATGCCCACGCCCGTATCGCGTACGCTCACCAAGCAGAAATCTGTGTCGCCTTCGATGCGGGCAGCTGTCGTAAATACCTCAGCGCCTTCTGATTTGTTGTATTTGATGGCGTTGGTGAGGAGGTTCAGCAAGACCTGCTTGATCTTTCCGCGATCCGCCCGCACCATCAACTCGGAACTATCCAGGTGCATCGTCACGCCGCGATGCTGGGCCTGTTGCTCCACCACTTGCAGGCTTTCCTCCAGCAACTTGCGCAACTCGAAATCGCCAATTTCCAGGCGCGCCCGCCCCGACTCCAAGCGGGCCAGGTCCAGGAACTCTGTAGTCAAGCTGATGAGACGGTCAATCTCCATGGACATCGTCCCGATAACCTCGGTACGGGCTTCGTCCTTCAGCTTGGGCCGTTGCAGCAAATTCGTGCTCAGCTTGAGCGCAGCCAAAGGTGTGCGCAGCTCGTGGACCATCTCCGCAACAAAATCGCTCTGCTGGAAGAGCCGCGCATTTTCTATAGCAATCGCAGCCTGCGCTGCCAGTGCAGACAGCGTATTGACATCATCTTCGGACCAGGGTTCATCATCATTGATCTTGTTGATGGCTTCGACCACACCAATAACCTTCCCATGGGCGATCATCGGCACCCCAAGCAGGTTACGTGTCTCAAAATTGATGGTTTTGTCTACCTTGCTATGATGACGCGGATCGTTGCGGGCATCCTCCACCAGCACCGGCTCGCCGTGGGTGGCAATCCACCCCGCAATGCTGCCATCCATAGGCACCACAATCTGCTCAATCGCGCCTCCACTCAGGTTCGAAGAGGCTTCAAAGCGCAGTTCGCCAGTGGATTGGTCAATGAGCAAGATGGAGGCTTGTTCGGTGCGGGTGAGTTCGATGCTAGCATCATGATACGCTGCAACAGCGAGTGTAAATCCAGCATCGAATTGAGCTGGCGCGTAATTTCCATCAGGCGCTCGTAGCGCGCCATAAGCTGAAGATACTTGCTAACGTTGAACTCGCCAGAATAGGTGCCGTCTACCATGCTTGCCTTGCCTCCACTGCACTGACCAACTGCGGCAGGACCTCGACGAGGTCCCCGCGCAATACCAAGCGCGCATGCTGGTCATAATAGGTTGGTTCTCGATTGATAATCACCAGCGATGCCCCCTGCGCCAAGGCACGGCGGGGTAGATCCGCTGCCGGATACACCTCAAGCGAAGACCCAGCGACCACCAGCAGGTCACACTGGCGGATTTCGCGCTGCGCCGCGGCCAGCACCCGAGCCGGTAACTGCTCGCCAAAGAGGATTACATCGGGTTTAAGGATCCCCTGTCCGGCACAGCCCGGCGTGGGACAGGTCAATACGCTCATCGTAGGATCATCCAAATAGGCTTTCAAGAAAGGTGCAGCTGGGAACTGCTTAAAACAACGCATACAGGTTAACTGACGGATACAGCCGTGCAATTCATAAACCTGCTGCGACCCAGCCCGTGTATGAAGCAGGTCAATGTTCTGCGTAATGATGCTATGCAACAACCCGCGCGCTTCCAGAGTCGCCAGCGCATAATGCGCCGCGTTTGGTTCTGCTTCCACCATCTGGCGTGCCAGTCCCCGAAACCAGCCAAAGAAAGTCTGCGGCGAAGCTCGAAAACCAGCCAGGCTAGCCACCACCATCGGGTCATGTTGCTTCCAGAGGCCAGCCTGCCCGCTACGAAAATCTGGAATGCCTGAGGGCGTGCTGATCCCTGCCCCGGTCAGCGCAACGGCATGTTGCGCAACAAGGAGCAGATCCGCAACCCGGGCAATTTGCGTAGCATCCATCGAAATTAGCTTCCACGCTTGGCAAGCTCTTCAGCCAACTTGCTAATTTGCCCAGCAACAATAGAGCTAGGTTGGAAGTGCACAATGGGAAAGCCTGCTTCCGCAGCCTGGAAAGCCAGTTCTGGCGCAGGCGAGATAATCGCGGTCACCTCATGATTGAGGATTTGCTCAACTTCTTGCCAGGGAACCTGAATGGTGGACTGAGCCCGATTAAAAACAACAACCGAAGTGCTGCCAGCTCTCAACCCCAGCGCGCTGACCTCTTTCATTATCTCCGCAGCCAGAGTGAGCGTAACGCGATTAGGTTCCACCAGGATGGTCGTGTGATCCATTTCCCGCACCATCCGCACTGTCAAACGATTCAGCCCAGCACCCAGATCCAGCACGCGGTAGTAGGCCAGGGGGATCAGACCGCTGATGAGGGCCTGAACACTTTCAGGAGTTAGCGCCAGTTGAGACTCCTGAGGCCGTGGAGAGGCCAGTAGCAACTTTAGCCCTATGGCGTGGGGCACCAGCTGCTCCTCTACCAGCCGAGTCGTAATCTCCGGGACAGGGCGGCTCATCACGGTGGCCAAGCCCTGGGCGCGGTTGATCCCCAACGCAGGACCAAGCGTTCCCTGGCCGGGTCGGAGGTCCACCAAGGCGGTATCAGCATGTTGTGCCAGCACAGCCGCCACATTAGCCGCCAGGGTGGTCGTCCCCACCCCCCCTTTGACCCCCAAAAAGCCCAGCGTCATGCCGGCTTCGGTTGGGGCCACGGTGCGTGTTGCCCCTTTACGCTGCTGTTGTGTGCGTAGCAACACCGCCTTCACGCGCGACGAAAGCTCTGCCGGGTGGGTAGGTTTGGTCAGGTAATCATCCGCGCCTGCTTCAAAGCCCGCAACTTTATCATCCACCATTGTTTTGGCGGTGAACATAATAATGGGGATGGACGTGGTTTTGGGCTCGGCACGCAGGCGCCGGGTAACTTCGTACCCATCCATATCAGGCATCATCACGTCCAGGATAATCAGGTCTGGTTGCTCGTGATATGCCTTTTGGAGTGCAGGTTGTCCCGCGTTGGCAGCAATGACATCATAGCCCTGCCGCTGCAACATCAAACCAATGAGCTTCAGGCTATCCACATCGTCATCAACGACCAGGATTTTTTCCGCCATCCATAGCCTTCCATTTCAGCATTGGGCCCAAAACACCCTCTGGCGTGCAGTGTAGCATGGATGCACAAACTCGCGCAAGCAACCAGCGTGCCCGCCGGGGCTTTATTTTGCTGCCCCCTGCGGGCGGTGCTATAATGCACGGTAGCGTTGCAAGGCCGCCCTCCTGGCGTTGAAAAAGGCAAAGTAGGATGACGTTGACTGCGGAATATAGTGCAGCAATTCTGGATAGCCTGCCCACTGGGATTATTCTCTTTGATAACGCATTTGCCATTCTGAGTGTGAACCCAGCAGCAGCGGCAGTGTTCGAAACCCCTATCGAGGCCCTGCTGAGCCAGCCAGCCAGCCGCGTGTTTGCCACGCCAGAAAGCCTGCAATTTCTGGAAAGTGCAGAGAACAACGCGCATATGTTGCTGGATATCCAGGGCAAACACTTGCAGGTGATGGTTAGCGATGTGATGCAGAACACGACCCGCATTGGACGCGTGGCGCTGCTGCTGGACGTGAGCCACTTTAAACGCCTGAATGAAAACATGACGCTCTTCCTGCAAACGGTTTCTCATGATCTCCGTTCGCCCCTCACTGCCGCTAAGGGGTTTGTTGACATGCTCTCTATGGTGGGCGAAGTCAACGAGCGCCAGGCCATGATGCAGGAAAAAATCCTCACTAGCATTATTGATATGACCAACCTGGTAGAAAAAGTGCTGGATGCAGGCCGCCTGGACCCCGAAATGGGGGCCTACGAGCTCCGCCGCGAAACCACAGACCCCGGACAGGTGGTTGAAAAAGTCGTCTCTAACTTGCTGGCCGCTGCGCAAAAGAAAAACCTGCGCCTGCAAAGCCAGCTGCATAGTGGGGTCCCCATGATGAACCTGGACGAAATGATGCTAGAGCGCGCCCTGGTTAATCTGGTAGAAAACGCCGTGAAGTATACCCCAGAAGGCGGGGAGATCCTGGTCAGTGCCCAGGTGGAGAATAACAATCTGGTGCTGGCCGTCAGGGATAATGGCTATGGCATCCCGCCCGAAAAACTCGGCACGCTCTTTGAGAAAGGCAGCCGGATTCGCCGTAAAGAGCATAAGAGCGTGCGCGGGAGCGGGCTGGGGTTGTTCATTGTTAAGAATGTCGCGCAACAACACAATGGCGAAGCCCTCATTGAAAGCACCGAAGGGGCAGGCAGCACCTTTAAAATCGTGCTGCCGATTAGTGGGCAAAATGCCATCGGCGCACAGGGCTAAACCGTTAATCGTCTGATCGACCATCCGCCAGAGGCGGGCGTGCTGCCAGGGAGCCGCCATCATTCACCTTCCACAACCGTATAATGAAAGACTGCGCCCATGCCCATCCAGGTATTGCCAGATACGGTCGCCTCGCAGATTGCCGCCGGAGAAGTCATCGAACGCCCGGCTTCGGCAGTGAAAGAGCTCATAGAAAATGCATTAGATGCCAAAGCTCAACACATCCGGGTTGAAATTCAGGGTGCGGGGTTAGAGCAACTGACCGTCAGTGATGACGGCGACGGCATCATGGCCGAAGAAATGTCCCTGGCACTGGTCCGCCATGCTACCAGCAAGCTCCGCCAGATCGAGGACCTGGACAGGCTTCAAACCCTGGGCTTTCGGGGGGAAGCGCTGGCCAGTTTGGCCGCTGTCTCTCACCTGACGCTCACATCCCGACACCACCAGGCCAGCCAGGGCAGGCAGATTAGCGTGCGCGGGGGGAAAATCGTCCATGAACAGGCCGCAGGCATCCCGCCTGGGACCCAGGTAGCCGTCCATCAACTCTTCTACAATGTCCCAGCCCGGCGCAAGTTTCTGAAGAGCGAAACCACCGAGCGCCGTCATGTGGTGAATCTGGTTTCGCATTATGCCATGGCCTACCCAGCGGTGCGGTTTTCGCTGGCGGTCGATGGGCGAGAAGCCTTGCGGACCACCGGCAGCGGCAACTGCATGATGTCCTGGTGGATGTACTGGGCGTCGAACTCTTCCGAGAGATGGTGGCTGTCTATCCCCTGCCGGATCAACGACCTGATTTAGCCCCCATCCATGTTTCAGGTTATGTTACGCTCCCAGGGCAAACCCGCGCCACCCGTAGCCAGATTATCCTCTTCTTAAATGGTCGTCATATTCAGGATCAACGCCTGGCCTATGCCGTGGTGCAAGCTTACCACACCCTGATCCCACAAGGGCGCTACCCGGTCGCGGTACTGCTGATCGAAATAGCACCGGGAGAAGTGGATGTAAACGTACATCCCACCAAAGCTGAGGTTCGCTTTCGCGCTCCAGATGCCGTCTTTAGCGCAGTACAACGCGCAGTGCGCAAAGCCGTGCTAGACGCCATCCCTAGCTATCCGATCCACCCCGGACACTACCGAAGTGACCTGAGCTGGGCAGGGAACCCGGCTCCCAGTATAGGCCGCGCAGACCGTAACCCGCAGGAAGCGTGGATAGCCCCAGCGCAGCAAAGCCCGCTGCCCATCGACATCCCCGACCGAGGACGCCGGACCCAACAGATTCCGCCGCCGCTGCCAGGTGAAGTGGACTTTGCGCATATTCCCGAAGGAAACAGCAAACCGGCACAGCCCCGCACCTTGCCCATGATGCGCGTAGTAGGCCAGGTTGCGGCAACATACATCGTGGCCGAGGGGCCAGCTGGGCTCTACCTCATTGATCAGCATGCCGCCCACGAACGAATCCTCTACGAAGAGTTTATGGCGCGGCAAAAGGATCAGGCGCCGATGCTCCAGCATGCACTGGAAGCAGCCGTCATTCAATTTTCTGCCTATACCACGCACTTGGTCGAAAACCACCTCAGCGCACTAAACCGGGTCGGATTTTCGCTGGAGCCTTTTGGTCCGCAAACGTTCCGCATCCTGACCGTGCCAGCAGTCCTGGCCGATTATGAACCTGCCGAAGTGTTGCAACGCGTCCTGGACGATTTAGAGGCGGGTGAGCCACCCGGCGCCCGCACCCTGGAAGAAAAGCTCATCCGGCGCGTGTGCAAAACCGCTGCGGTTAAAGCCGGTCAGGTCCTCAGCTACGATGAAATGCAAAGCCTGATCCGCCAACTCGAGCGATGCGAAAATCCGCACACGTGCCCCCATGGCCGCCCAACGATGCTGCACATGAGCGCGGCAGATCTGGAACGAGAATTTGGACGCCGCTAGAACCGGAAACCGCTGACTCTAAAGGGAGAACCTGCTTGCTATGTCGTCGCTAGACATTCGCCGCGCCAACCGCCGGGATTTTGCCGCTGTAACCAACTTGCTGGTTGAACTTGGGCGACCCACACCAACGCCCAACAATCTGGAAGACCTGGAAGAAATCTACGCTTCTTACATCCGCCGAGACAATATCTTCGCCTTGCTAGCCCTGTTTGAGGAGCAACCTGCGGGTTTTCTATCGCTGGAATTACGCTACCGCCTGAACTACGACGAGCGAGAAGCCTGGATTCCAGATTTCGTGATTGGTCAAGATTTTGCCGCGCTGGGGGTTGAAAAACGGCTCTTCGATGAAGCCCGTCGGGTCGCCGCAGATTGGGGATGCCACCAGATTGTTTTGGAAAGTGCCGCCCACCAGGCAAGCACCCAGCGCTTCTTAGAGGACCAGGGGATGCAAACCTTTGGGAAATCGTTTGCTCTTAAAGTGCGCTAACCATGAGGTCAAGCAAGCGAGGCGCTTTTAGATAACGCCTCGCTCGCTGCGATGGACTACAAACTACACCTGAGCGGGGGCAGAAGATTGGCCTTCCGAGCGTCCTGCACGGTTAACCAATGGAATTTCGCCTTTTTCCCAGGAAACCAGCAGGGGAATCGCGATGAAGATCGAAGAATACGTCCCGCTCATCAACCCCAACAACATGATTACCACAAAGTGGCGAATAGTCTCGCCCCCGAAAAGGATGAGGGCAACCATAATAAACATGCCGTTCAGCTGCGTCCCAAGAGAACGATGGATGGTTTCGAGCACACTCCGGTTAACGATGAGCTCGAAGGATTCGCCCCGACGCCGACCGTAGTTCTCGCGCACACGGTCAAACATAACGATGGAGTCTTGCACGGAAAAGCCCAGGACCGTGAGCAACGCCGTCAGGAAAAGGGCATCTGCCTGCCAGCTAAAGAGCAGACCCAAAATCGACATAAACGTCACCACGACTAGAATGTCGTGGAACATCGCGACGATGGCGCAGGCGCCGTAGCGGAACGCGTGCGGCACCTTGCGGAAGGAAAACCAGATAAAGCCCAGGATCACCACCGTCGCAGCGACCGTTGCGGCAACAGCAGCCCTGGAGACTTCCTCACCCACCGAACCCGAGACCTCAGAAGTGCTGATGGCCTGCTCATTGAGCGGCGCAAGGTCGCGCAACGTGGCTAGCATCCGGTCAATTTGGGCACTGCTGGCTTCTTCCGTGCGCACAGACCAACGACTTCCAGCACCAACCTCCAACCTCTGGACCTGGGCCCCCTCAAAGCCGTTCTCAGCCAAGAAGGTCTCGATTAAAACGGCATCGACGGCTTCGGTAAACTGGAGTTGCACGCGCACGCCCTCTGCACCTGCATAGACTTCACTCGTAGCGTCATCCAGCGCCGCAACATTTTCTTCCAGCTGCGGCAGGATGTTGTTCAGGCTATCCGGCGTGGCCCCGTCCAGATAGACCGTATAATGACTCTCTGTAGGGAACTGTGCGTCCGCACTGGTTTCGTCAATCGCGTTTAGCTCCTGAACAACCAGCTGCTCGAAGCCGTTGGCCTCGAAAGCTTCGCGCAGGGTTTCCTCGCTGACTTCCTCTTGAAACTGAAGTTCAAACAGCGCGCCACCCGTGAAATCTATGCTGAGTTGCAGGGGGGAGCCCGTCGTCGATGTGGAGTAAGCCAGGGTCGCCAGGCCAATGAGGATCAGCACCCCAGAAAACAGAAAATAGTAGCGTCGCCGCTCTACCAGTTTGAATAGCATCAGGTATGGCCTCCTTTAGACCCCGAGCAGCCAGCGATTCTGCTTGAGCGTGCTCTCGCCTGCACGCACAATGAGCGCCAGGAATGCTTGTGTTACGACTACTGCCGTAAAGAGGTTGAACAGCAACCCCATGCCGAGCGTCAACGCAAAGCCCTGCACTGCGCTGGCCCCAAAGCTGCTGCCGAAAGACCAGAGAATCACGCAAATGATGATCGTCGACAGGTTCGAGTCGCGGATGGATGTCCAGGCACGTTCAAAGCCCAGGCGGATCGCCACCCTCAGGTCGCGTCCGGCACGAAGTTCCTCCTTGAGCCGTTCAAAGATGAGGATGTTGCCGTCCACCGCTGTTCCAATAGAGATCAGAAAGCCTGTAATAGCGGGCAGGGTGAGCGTTACCGGGATGAATTTGTAGGCGGCAAAATTGATCATGGCAAAGATGATCAGGGCCAGCGCCGCCGCCAGGCCCGGCGCACGATAGTAGGTGACCATGAACACCAGCACCGTGATAATCCCGATGATCCCGGCCTCAACGGACCGTTCTACCGAGATGCGGCCTAGGGTGGGGCCAACGGTGTCAAAGGCGGCGACCTCTAGGGGGACGGGCAAGGCACCATAACGCAGTTGAATAGCCAGCGCTTCGGCTTCTGCGCGCGAAAAACCGCCCTCAATAATGCCGCTACCACTGATGCGCGCGTTGATGGTCGGTGCGGAGATCACCTCGCCATCCAGGACAATCGCCATCGGTTGCCCAATGTTGCTGCCTGTGTAGTCCGCAAAAACGGTATCCCCTTCGCTTGTCAGGGTGAAGCTCACGATCCAGGCGTTACCAATGCCAGTCCCAGCCGGCTCAGCAATCGCATCATCCAGCCCGCTACCCGTCATGACCGTTTGGTAGGAGGTGCCATCCGGGCGGGTATTGGCCAAGCGTCGCTCGCCACCTGGCTCCGTGGGAGGGCAAGTTGGGTTGGCGCCAAATTGCTCCAACTGTGCCGTCGTCAGGATGCAATCGCCTTCACCTGGCATCAAGGTCCCCAGCGCAGAGAAATTAACGAACTCCAGCAACCCCGTCCCTTGAATAGTCGAGAGGGCCAGGTCGCGATCGCTCACGCCAGGGAGTTCCACCAGGATGCGGTTACTTCCCTGGGTTTGAACCACCGCTTCCGCTACGCCCAGGCCGTTGACGCGGCGCTCCACAATCTGCCGGGTCGCGCTCAATTCGTCGCTGCTAACGTCTTCTTCAGTAAACGCGGCTTCCAGCAATACACGAGAGCCGCCTTGCAAATCCAACCCCTGCTGAACTTCGATATCACGCTCCAGGCCCAACGCCGCGATGTGCAAACCTGGGTTTTCTGGGTACACCATCCAGGCTGAAATGATCACAACCAGAAAAATGATAACCAACCAGAAGCGAAAATATGGCATGCTTGCGCCACCTTCCTCAATCTTCCAACAGCATGTATAGCCAAACCCACCCATGATAACGTAAGGCTAGCGCGTTTGCCAGAGATACTTGGTTGCACGCCGCAGGCAAAGCCACTATGCTATGCATAGCAGGTTCGTGTGATGCGTGGAGAAAATCGCATGGTTAGCCCTGAAGCAAAAGTTGCCCTGCTAGAACACACCTTCGCCGGAATGAATAGCGAAACACTCGCGCAGTTGACCCAGGTGGCGCGCGTGGCAACTTACCACCCGGGGCACATCCTATGCCGCGAGAATGAACACGAAGACACCTTCTACATCATCCTGGATGGCGAAGTTGCCATCACCAAAACCATGGGGGATTCAGAACACCTCCTGCGGCGGGGTAAGCCGGGCGAGTTTTTCGGTGAAATGGCCCTGCTCGATGAAAGTATTGGCCGCAGCGCCAGCGTTTCCACCACCAAAACCACCACAGTCATAGAAATTGACCGACAGGACTTTAACCAACTGGTTGCACGCTATCCATCGATTGTGATGTCCATGGCTCGCATCATCATCCAGCGTATGCGGGAAAATGACCGCCTGGCAATCACCGAACTTCAGGCCCAAAAACAGGAACTCCAGGAGGCCTACGATTCCCTGAGCAAGCTGCACGAGCAGCGCAATCTTTTCCTGACGACCCTGGCACACGAGCTACGCACGCCCTTAACAGGCGTCATGGGGTATATGCAACTCGTCCGCAGTGGCCTGATGAACGGCCCGGGCTTGCAGATGAGCCTGGAAAAGATCGGGGCAGGGCTGGATCGCATGGTGAGCCTGATCAACGATCTGCTCTTCCTCCAGCAAATGGAGGGTCTGGAGGCGCGTTTACGGCGTGTTGACCTGAACAGCATCCTGATGGAAGTTATCGATAAGGCGCGCCCCTATGCCCAGGAGCAGAAAGTGACCTTTAACCTCGCCCTGGCGGAAAGTCTTCAGGAAATTATGGGAGATGCAGACGGCTTAAGCCGCGCCTTTGGGCACGTGCTGGATAATGCGATTAAGTTCAGCCCGCGTGGGGGCGACGTCAACATCGGCACGGCCCAGGTGGACGACTACCTGAATGTGACGATTGAGGACCACGGCGTCGGGATTTCTCCAGAGTTCATGCCACGGCTGTTTAAGCTCTTTGAGCGGGATGAAAAGTATAACGAGTTTCTGTTTGGTGGGGTGGGGCTGGGGCTGCCCATCGTCAAGAACATCATGACAACCACCAGGGGGTTATCCGAGTTGACTCCGAGCGCGGCAAGGGCACAAACTTTTTGATGCGCTTTCCCACGGATGCCCGCCGCGCCACCGTTGAACTCAATGTAGATGATGCCTGGGTGGACATCCCCAACTAAGGGTCCGCTACGCGCCGTTTAACGACCAGTTATACGGCGCGAATTGCACGGGAACGGGTGCTTGCAAGCCAAGTAGCCAATCTCGCTTGCGCGCATCCTGAATAAATGGCGCAATAGCCCGGAGCAGAACCAGGCTCTTGCCCAGCCCAAAACGCAGACCCAGGTGCGCCCCAAAATCGCCACTGTACCACATCAATAGCCGGGGCAAGCGCACCTGGCCATGGCTGGGGCTTTGAATGGAAGTGACGTGGATATTCAGCCAGAACAGAGCCAGGTGCAGCTGCGCATCCAGCTTATCTGGATCATAGACGCGAATAGGCGGGCAGGAGTCCGCTCCACACACCAAAGCAAAGTGGATTCGGAAATCCAGCGGGAGCACCCAGCGCAGACGCGGGTCATCTGGGCCAAACTGCCGCCCAGGGATAAAGGGGTGACCCGCGTTGCCACGCAAAATGCCATGCTCAATGTCATCCAGGCTAAAGCGGTAGCCGCCCATATGATAAGCGGCGCGCATCCAGAACTGGGGGACTTCCTGCACGCTTTCCCGAACCCCCAGCGCAATAATGGCATCGATCGTCAGCGCATTGTAGATGTTGATCCAGAAAGCACGCTGGGCCTGTTCGTCACCCAGGGTATCCAGGTTCAAGTTCGCTAATTGGCCCGTCAGGGTGCGGTAGCCTTGGTAGAGAGCGCTCTGCGCCACCTGGGCATAGGCCACCTGGCCTGTAACCGGGTCAACTGCGTGCTGCTTGAGGTCCTTCACCGCAGCATGCAGTCGCTGCCCAAGATCCGACATGACTTCAGGCTCAGGGGACACTTGCGGGTGCATGTTCAGGACCTCCAGTGGCACATGGTAGAGCCGCCGCAGGAGTTTTTGGGGAAGGGTTTGCTTATGTTTCATCATAGAAGCGGAAGATGATCCTGTCCTGTTCATCGTAGCGGACATGCGCCGCAAAAGGCAGTTGCTTTGCGCCACCAAACAACCGGGGGACCAGGTAGGGGAAGTCCTCTACAACGTCCTTTGTCGCCAGTTGCTCCAGCGGAACCCACTCCAGCGTGCCCTCATCCGTATCACGAAATTCGCGGTGCAGGGCCTCCGCCAGCACCACAAACAGCACAATACCCGAGGGCGCCGCAGCATCAACATGGATGACCCCAGCCAACCGAACATTACCCACCGGAAGGCCGGTTTCTTCTTCTATTTCGCGCACAGCACCCGCTAAAGGGTCCTCGTCCCGTTCCAGGTGCCCCCCCAGACCATTATATCTATTCGGGAACACCCGCTTGTGCGCAGCACGCTTCAACAGCAGCACATCCTGGCCTGAAACCACAAAACACAGCGTCCGTGGAATAACCATCCATCGCCCGGTTGTTGCATCTGCACCCTGATCCTTAGCGCCCATCTGCCACTCTCCATTTCACAAAACTCGGTTTTTGACATTTCAGTGTGCCGCAGCCCTTCCTGGCCAGCGAACCCATTTCCGCCCCCCCCTAAAAAAGTGGGTTTGTCCGAATGCCTAGGTTATTGTATGCTTTAGCCAGCTATCCATCCGGCATGAGCAGGGAGTATGACAGGGGATGAACGACCTTTACAACAAGATCGTTGGCAACCGCAGCACCGCCGAAAGCCTGGTGAGCAAAATTCCGGGGTTCCGGGGCTATACAGAAATGTCTGGGCGGCGCGAAGCGGACCGAATGATGCGCGAGCATGTTGCATCGCGCTTTGACAGCCTGCTGAACCGCTTTGGGACTATCGAGAAAGACATTGTGCGGGCGCCGGGTGGCCTGATGCACATGGACAAGTCCAAAAGCATCCGCACCCGACTCGAAGTGTTACGGCGGCGCATCGCCACCGATACCCCCGGTTATTCCGGTTTTTTGCCTCAAACAAAATTGGGCCCGACGAACTGGATAATGTGTATGCCTTTGATGAAGCTATGTTGCGCTACGTGGACGCCATCGGGGAAAAACTCGAGACCCTACAACAGGCGGTAGCAAATCAAGAGGATATTGCTGGCGGACTCGCTGGCCTGGATACAACCGTCAACGAGGCAAACCAGGCATATGATCTGCGCGATGACGTTCTGAATGGTTTGGCATAGTCGAGGAGGAGCAGAAAAGACCCATGGCCAGGATTATTGACTACGTAGACCACATTAACCCGATGCCCGATGAAATGTCCTACCGCGAACCCCAGCAGGGTGGTGGGGACTTCCGTATGGGTAGCGTGGTGACGGTTCAGGAACACCAAGCGGTGGTGTTCATCTCTCGCGGGCGCATTATGGATGTTCTGGGCCCCGGACAACATATTCTGAGCACGGCAAACATCCCAGGCGTGGCAAACCTGGTGGGGATGATCACCAATAACCGCAATCCGTTTAAAGCTGATCTCTATTTTGTGAACCTCAAGCCCTTCCATGATGTGCGCTGGGGCACCAACCCGCCCATCGAACTCGATACACCCGAAGGCATGGGCAAGATGTTCATCATGGGCAATGGCGTGGCAGAGCTTCAGATTGCGGACCCAGCGGTGTTCATGCAATACGCCATTGGCAAGCCCGTCTTTCGCCTGGATGACTTCCGCAGTCAGATTCAAACGATGCTGGTCGGACAACTAAGCGCTATTCTCTCACGGCAGCAAATCCGCAGCCCTCAGGAGGCAAACTCGCTGCTGGATAACCTGGAAGGCGCCGTGCTGGCGATGCTGGACGAAGGTTTCATGCGGTTGGGCCTGCGTGTGACGGCCTTCGAAGCCAACCCCTTCCAGCGCAAAGCCATCAGCACAGAAGAAGCGGCTCAACTCTTCGGTACCTGGGAACAACGTATGCAGCTCCAACAAATGGACGTGGCACGCACTGCTGCCGGGAACGAAGGGATGGGGGGGACGCTAGCCAGCGCCGGGTTAGGCTTTGGGCTTGGCCAGAACCTGGGCGCTGCGATGAACCCAGCCATGCAACAGCAGCAAATGATGCAGCAGCAAATGATGATGCAACAGATGCAGCAAATGCAACAAATGATGGAGCGCATGCAGCAGGGCAATGCCCCAGCCCAGCCCGGCCAACCCGCAGCCCCCGCTGGCGGCAGCGGTGTGCCCCAAACACAGCAAGAAGTTCAGGCTGCGCTAGATGCGCTGGAGATCCGCTTGATGAACGGCGAAATCTCCGAAGACCTGTACAACCGCATGGCGGCCAAGTGGCAACAGCGCTTGCAAGAACTGGGCGGCAACGCCTAAGGGCTTTTGCATCCCGGGGAGAATCAAAAAGCGGAACGAAAAGGGTGAAGGGGCCACTCTCTGGCCCCTTCGTACATCCATGAGGGTCAAGCCTCTTCCACGATGCGCAGGATACACTGCTCCCCATAAACCCCAATGAGGGCAACATCCCACCTCAAGAAGTCGAAACCCTCGCCATGTTGCAGGGTCGTGATCTTGACGCCAGGTTCCAGAAACATCACCTTCACCATGCCGGGTTTCACCTCCATCACCCGCAAACCAACCCCATTCACGGTTCTGGACTCCCCCGCGCGCAAGACCACTTCGTCCGGATTCTGGCGGGCTTCTTCTAAGCGCGAAAGGGAAGCACCCTCGTGATGCGGCGCAAACCCTTCATTGACAATGCCAGTCGCCAGAATGTCCTCAGTTTCGTCCGCTTCATCGCGCAGGCGACCCTCCACCACGCTTAAACCGTAGCTCTGGTACCAGTCGCTGTCCCAATCGAAGTAGGTTATCTTCACACGAAAGCGGCCTTGGCGCTGGTACTTCTCATTAAGGCGAATTTGCCAGGCTTCGGGTTCGTCATCGTCAGCCATTTGCACCATCATGGGCGCATAGCGCTCCCGCCGGAAGTTGCGGGAATCCGGCTCCACGCGCTCGCCCATCCAGAGCCGCATTTTGCCAAATTGCAGCACATCCTGGTTCTGGTAGACCATAGGACGGTCGTGCACAATCGCGTATTGTTTGACCAGGAGGAAATCGTAAGCGGTATGTTCAACGGGCTCTGGCACCAGCAGGGCCTGGTCACCCCAGCGGATATCCAAAACCGCTTCCATGGTGCCTTGCTGGGGTGGTTGGCCACCGCCGAAGAAGGCCAACCGGCGCCGCTTTTTCTCCTGCGGGAGGACGACGCCCACCTCGCGCACGATGATGGTATAGCCCTGCACACTTGCCGCAGTGGCCATGGGAATACGGGCCTGGGTCATACCTTCGGGGCCCTGCACTTCTATTTCTGCAACTTCGTCCTTGATGGCCTGTAACCCAACCTGAAGGTTACCTGCCTTCACAGGGGCATAGTTGCGTGCCAGGTCCAGGCTACGTTGTACCGTAACCACCGCAAATTCCATTGCTTCCTCCTGAAAACGCCTTGTGCTTTATCAGTAGCCTACACTATACACGTGGGGATGCCAGGCTTACAACTCGGCAGGCCAGCATAGCGTGAAGGTGCTGCCCTGCCCCAGCTTGCTGTGTACGGTAACGCGCCCCCCATGTTGATCCATAATTTGCTTGACAATCGCCAGGCCAAGGCCCCGCCCCCCCGATTGACGGGAACGGGATGCCTCCACACGGTAAAAGCGCTCGAAAAGATGGGGCCGGTGCTCTGGCGAAATGCCCTGTCCCTCATCTATAACACTCAGTGCGACCTCTGCACCGTGTTGCTGTAGCTGAAGCATCACC
>JAAUUD010000152.1 GCA_012031655.1 Anaerolineae bacterium
CTGGTCATTGCCCAGGCTTTTGGGGCGCGTTTAATGGTGGTGCAGTTCCAGCGCCCCACACAACTTGCCAGCAAAAACACGCTGATTACCCAGTATGCCGAACTGCTGCACCCCCTGTGCGAGGCCGGGATTGCCGCACGCGTGCAGGTCGTGTTGCGCAACCATCCCGACAACCGCGACCAGCTTCAACTTCTGCGCGAGATTGTGCGGGCGGTGCCTGGCTTAGGGCTGGCGCTGGACCTGGCCTATGCTCACCAGAAGGTGGTCAAGCCGCTGGTGCGTGAATTTCTGTGGGATAGCGACCTGGGGCCGCGCATCTTGCACATCTACGCCAGCGATACCCCGGGCCATACGCCGCAACTCCGCTTGCCGCTGGGCAGCCTGGGCGAAGCAGGCGTTCAGTGGGGGCCAGTGGTGCGGGATTTAAGAGAGCGCTATAATGCGTCGGTAACGCTTGACATTGGGGACGCAAACCCCGCCTACCTGGACCTGAGCCGCCAACTCTGGCTGGCCTGGTGGCAGGCATAGGGGCAGGAACTTAACCGGAAGGGAATAGTCATGCGGAGTCTCATTCGCGTAACGCTATGTTTGTTGTTGGCTGCTGCGCTGTTGGGCGGTTTGAGTTCTGCGCCCCAGAGCCTGGCGCAGGAAGGCGAAAACCTGTTGCAGAACGGCGGCTTTGAGGGCAATTATGTGGCCGTGGGGGGCGATCCTTCTTTGCAGGTGGCGCCCAACTGGCAACCCTGGAGCCTGCCACCCCCAACTGGCGCGCCATCTTCGGTCAATTTGCGGCCAGATTATGCGCCTGCCCCGGCCAACCGGGTGCGTTCCGGGAACGCAGCTCAGGAATATAACACCTTTTTTGCCACGCACGATGGCGGCGTTTACCAGCGCGTCCCGGTTACCAGTGGGGCCGAACTGGCGTTTTCCGCCTATGTTTATGTGTGGTCCTCGGCCACCTTCGAGCAACCCGATGTTTCGGACCAGCCGCAGGGGGTTGAGGTGCAGGTCGGGATTGACCCCTTTTGGCGGCCAGGATGGCGCCAGCGAGGATATTATCTGGTCGGACCCGGTCGAATTTTACGATGAATACCGTGAACTTTCCGTGGACGCCGTAGCGCAGTCCAACGCGGTAACGGTCTTTGTACGGAGCGGACCAGAAGGTGCTGTGGGCGTCAACAACATTTATGTGGATGATGCTCAGTTGATCCAGGTCGGGCAAACCGATTTGCCCACGGATGCCCCCACCCCCACCCCAGAGGGTGACGACAGCACCCCCACTACGCCAACTGCATCGCCCACCACCACCACAACCCCCGGCGCAGGCACGCCCACGGCCACCGCAACTGCCGTGCCGGACTCTGTGGAGGAATTCCCCAACCGATTGACCTACACAGTGACCCCTGGGGATACGGTCGTGGGGCTGGCAACCGAGTTTAACAGCACCATCGAGGCCATTATTGATGCTAACGGCCTCAACGAGAGCGGCCTGATTGTGGTGGGGCAACAGTTAGTGATCCCGGTGCCAGAAGGCCAGGGCGAACCCGTCACCACGCTCACCCCCGTTGCGACGGTCAGCCCAACCCCGGCTGAAGGCGCGACCACCCCACTCACCACAGCGGCAGCGCCCGGCACCTACGTCGTTCAGACCGGGGATAACCTGTTCCGCATTGCGTTGCGCTTCAACACCACGGTCGAGGCGCTAGCCACGCTCAACAACATCACCAACCCGAACCTGGTGATCGCTGGAACGGTGCTGCGCGTGCCGACCGGCGGCTCGAATGCCGGGACGGGTGGCACGAGCGGTGGTGGCGTGCATGTGGTCCAACCCGGCGAGAACGCTTTCCGCATCGCGCTGCGTTATGGGATCACGGTGGAGCAACTGGCTGCTGTGAACAGCATCACCAACCCGAACCTGGTGTTTACAGGGCAGCGGCTCGTCATCCCGCAATGAAGCGGATCATCCGCAACCGCAACACGGGCGAGGTCATCCTCGCCCATGCCCACTGGTGCGCGAGTTACTGGTGCCACCTGCGCGGCCTGATGTTCCGGCGACGCCTGGAGCCGGATGAAGGGCTGCTTTTTGTGCATCGGCGAGAAAGCATTGTGAACACATCCATTCACATGCTGTTTATGTTGATGCCGATTGGGGTGGTCTGGCTGGATGAGCAGGGTGTGGTTGTGGACGCTCAGTATGCCAAGCCGTGGCGGCTGGCCTATGCCCCCAAGCATCCGGCGCAATATTATCTGGAAGCACCTCCGGGCATTCTGGAGCGGGTGCAGGTGGGGGATCACCTGCGCTTTGATGAACCGAGCTAAGCCTCTGGCGAACGAACCGCCTCCAGCGAAAAATAAAAGCGGCTGCCAACCCCCGGCGTGCTTTCGACGCGCAACTCCCGACCATGCCGCCGCACCATATCCGCGCTGATGTATAACCCCAACCCGCTACCCTCGACTGCTTCGGTCAATTGGCCTGGCACGCGATAGTAGCGTTCAAAGATGCGTGGCAAGGCCGTACTAGGGATGCCCACGCCCCGATCTTCTACGGAAAACTCCACGGTGTCATCCGGCAGGGCACGCAAGCGCATACTTACGGTCGTTCCCCGTGGCGAATACTTGATCGCATTGCCGATCAGGTTACTGAGCACGTGCTTCAGGCGGCGCTCGTCACCCAGCACCCATGGCACGGGGTCCGCCACCAGCTCCAGCCCCACCTGCCCCCTTTCGGCCAACGGTTCGAAGCGGCTGTAAGCAACCTGCACCAGCGGGTAAAGGTCCATCGGGCGCAAGAGGGGCTGCAACCCGCTATCCAGCCAGGCCAGGTCCAGCAGTTGATCAATCAGGTCGGACATATCCTGCACGGCCAGTTGCGCCCGCCGCAGATATTGCCCCTGGCGTGCATTCAAGCCGCCAAAATTGGCCACCAGCTCCAGAAAGCCGCTCATACCTGCGACGGGAGTCCGCAGGTCATGCGCCACCAGGTTGAGCAGATCGTTCTGGTCAATCTCGCGCTGGCGGTCCTGCAAACAAAGCAAGCGGTTGCCCTCGGATAGAGGGTACTGGTGCAGCAGGTAGGCCCGCCCAGCAATGGTGCAGGGCCGGGAGAACTCATCACCAGAACCCTCGCCCAGCCAGGCGACCAGTGCAGCATCCGCAAAAGGCGGCAACGTCGTGATCGGTTGCTCCAGCACGGCACCCGCAGCCAAGCCGCAGGCGGCTTCCATAGCGGCATTCCAGGCCAGCACCCGGCCATCTACCGAAATAATGCAGGATGGTGTGGGGAGGGCTTGAAACGCTGCCGAAAACATGGCGCTAGGCGTCGGGCGTGGCCGTTGCTTTGCGTACGGCGTCAAAGATGGGCGGCAACGCTTGCATGGCATAGGCCAGGCGGGTGCCATACCAGGTCAACAGGCTGCCATCCAGCGTGTAAATATGACCATTCTGAGCAGCTGGAATATCCAGCGCATAGAAGGTCTGGGCATCCACCGCCGTAAACGGATAGGGGGCATCTGGCAACAACACCACCTCCGGACGTGCTGCTTCTACCTCAGCCAGGCTCACCGCAGCATAGCGCACCCCCGCCAGCGAAAAACGGAGCTCAGCGGCCAGGCTCGCTTCGGGCGCTTCGCCCAGAGTGGGCGGACCAACGCGGTCGGCGAAACAATTTTCGCCACCGCAGATGCTCAATAGATCGTTTGCAAAGGCCTGAGCATTTACCGTAATCCAGGGGGCCTGCCAGAAGGGCACAAACACCCGCACCAGGCGTTGGGCGCGCATGGCGCCTTCTGTGTAATCGTAGGCGCGTTCGATTTCGCGCACCCGGGCAGAGTATTCAGCTTCTTCGAAAACATCCATCGTATCCCACAGCAGGTTGAGCGCCTCCTGCACGCTGCGTGGGCCGGTTTCCCACACCACCACCCCAGCGGTTTCCAGCGCCTGGCGGTCTTCTGGCCGATTGAGTTCATCGCTCATCAGGGCAAAATCGGGGGCCAGAGCCAGGATTGCGGCAAGATCAGGGGCAGCAGGGGAACCAATACGCGGCACATGCTGCAACGCCTCGGCTGGACGTGTGCAGGCATTGGTGATGGCCACCACACGCCCTCCCAGACCCAGGTCAAAGAGCGTTTCGGTCATGCCAGGGACCAGCGAAACAACCCGTTGTGGAATGAGGTCGAAGAATGTACCCATAGACTCCACTATAGCGGAGGTGAGCTATTCGGGCAAATGGAGGGGCCGCTCAGCCGTTGGTCTTGCCCAGCAGCACAGTCACCTGTTGCTCGCCCCAGAGATCCACCACGCCATCGGCACCCAGCGCCAACGCCGAATTCTGGCCGATGCCCACCCCAAAAGCGTTCTCCAACCCGGCCAGCACCGCGCGTACATCGGCGCCACGTTCGGAGGTGTAGCGCGGCACCACCAGCGCATCGGCCAGCCAGCCCTGGCCTCGGCGGGTGGTCTCGCCCGGGAGCAAAGTCCACCCTCCCAGCAGCATTGCAGCATCGCCGTGCGCATAGAGGGTGGCGCCGCGTTCGTAGGCGGTCTGTAGCGCTTCCTGAACAGCTCCGCCCAGGCCATTCCGCAAGCGGATCATCTGCGGGCCGTCGCCCAGCACGATAATCCCGGCTTCGGTCAGTTGCTGGCGGAGCGAGTCGTCATCCTCATTGATGATGTCGACCAGATAACCCGTGCGCCCGCCGAGTTCTTCCACATGGTCCAGGTAGCGGTCGCCGCGTTCCAGATCGCTGGCTGCCCAGATGAAAGCCAGCGGCC
Organism: Anaerolineae bacterium; assembly: GCA_012031655.1. Classification (GTDB taxonomy): domain Bacteria; phylum Chloroflexota; class Anaerolineae; order Aggregatilineales; family J027; genus JAAUUD01. The sequence goes on from JAAUUD010000152.1 coordinate 4,771, forward strand.
CGTGCGAAACTGCTCGGCGTAGAACCGCTGCTTCGATATCCTGCATGGCACTGGCGTTAAAGTCACCGCTTCCGGCCAGCACCAGCCAGCCTTTGCCCGTTCGCCAGCGAAACACAGATTGCTGCGTCATGTCTATCCCCTCGTGACGCTCGACTAGCGAACACCCTCACGCACACGCAGGCGAAAGGCCACCCAATCGCCATCCGGGATCAGCGGATAGTTGGCCTGAACATAGCCAGGGTTACCCAGGTAGACCCAGGCCACAACCCCGGCGCCCGCGTCAGTCCGCACCAGGCGCTCAACACGATGGTACATGCTGTTGCGCAGGTCGTGCGGATGGTAGTCCTCCAGATCGTCCAGCTCGTACAACAACTGAACATAGTGGAATGGATGGGGCGTCAGAAGTTCGCCCCTGATTTCCCAGTTGCAGGGTGTGGCTCCCTCAAAATGATGAGGTACCTGGTTAGGCGCAACCGCCATCGGAAAGCTGCCGCACGAAAGCAAGCAGGTGTCTTCCAGCGTGGCAGGCTGCTCGGTCAGGGTGCGCCCTTTGACCAGCCGCCCATAGTTGGACTGGCCAGGGCGCAGGGTGCCATACACAAACAGCGGATGGTGAGGTTCTGAGTTAAGCAGGGAGGACATAATCCGATACCGCAGAAGCTAACAGAGCAGCGCCGATAACCAGTGCGCGTTCATCAAAATCGAAGCGCGGGTGATGGTGAGCATAGTGCAGGTCGCGCTCGGCGTTCGACGACCCCACAAAAAAGAACACCCCTGGCACTTGCTCCAGGAAGAAGGCCATGTCTTCGCCACCCATCGTCTGGATATCGGCGGAAAGGTACTCGTGTTCGGGGGCGAAAGTCGTAAACCCCTGGCGCAGACGCTCCACTACAGCGGCATCATTGACCACCGGAATGGTCAGGTCTTTGATGTTCACCTGGGCAGCACAGCCCAGCCCCCCGGCCACGCCCTGTACCACCTGTTCAAAGCGCTGGCCAATGAGTTCGCGCACTTCAGGCTTAAAAAAGCGGATCGTCCCCTTGAGGGTGGCACGGCTAGGGATGACGTTGTGGGCATCGCCAGCCATCACCTGCGTGACGGAGATCACCGCCGTCTCGAGCGGGCTAACGTTGCGGCTGGCCAGAGTTTGCAAGGCTGTGATAAGGTGGGCGGCAGCCACCACCGGGTCAGCGGTTTGGTGCGGGGCCGCCGCGTGACCGCCGCGCCCTTCCAGTTCAACGGTAAAGATGGCCGAGCCAGCCATCAAGGGGCCAGCGGCCAGGCCGATTTTCCCCACCGGCATCAGGTTCCAGAGATGCAAACCCAGGCTCACATCCGGGCGCGGGTTTTCCAGCACGCCAGCCTGAAGCATCGCCTGTGCGCCCGCCGCGATTTCCTCCGCCGGCTGAAAGACGAACTTCACCCGCCCGCGCAGGGCCGCGCGCTGTTGGTGCAGCATATGCGCGACCCCCAGAGCAATCGCCGTGTGGCCATCGTGGCCGCAAGCGTGCATGGTCCGCGCTGTTTGCGAGCGGTAGGGGACTTCGTTTTCTTCTTCGATCGGCAGGGCGTCCATATCACAACGGACCAAGACCGTGGGCCCATCGTGGTGGCCCTCCAGAATGGCCACCACCCCGGTTTGCCCCACGCCAGACTGCACTTCCAGGCCCAGTTGCACCAGTGTTTCGGCCACGATGCCAGCCGTTCGCACTTCCTGAAAAGCGATTTCAGGGTGCTGATGAAAATCACGGCGCCAGGCGATCAGTTGATTGTGCATGGCCTGGGCGCTATCACGAAAATCCTTCATGGGGCGTTTATCCTCGTTGCTGCTGCAACCCACTTTAGCAGGTCCAACCGCCCAGAACCAGCGTTGCCCCCGGCCCTGAGCCAAAATCTAAGCCAATGCTAAACGAAAACCCGTTCGGGCAAAATTCGGACAGGTGGTGAATTTGCACAAACCTCAGAAAAAGGCTGCCTGGCTTGGTGAGTTGGCGGTTCAGAATTATACTACGGGTGGGAGGGTGCTTTGGCCCAACCAGATAACCAGCTGAGCAAGCGATGACGAAACTAGCGATCAGCTTTATTGTGATGGATGACTTCAAAAACCTGATGGCAGCGCTGGAGAGCCTGCAACGCACCACGCAGACGCCGCATCAGGTTTACGTGGTGGTCAATTCTCGGTTAGGCGCCCAGGACCCGCAAATCCCACCGCTGAAGGCGGCCTTTCCAGAGGTTGAACTGATGATCAATGCCCAACCGCTTGGCTTTGCCACCAACCATAACCAGGTGATGCGCCGCGCCACTGCCGAGTACATCGCCCTGCTGAACGACGATATCATCCTGCACGCAGGCGCCCTGGATACCCTGGTGGCTTTTCTGGACCAGAATCCGCAGGTTGGTCTGGTCGGTCCCCAGCTCTACAACACGGATGGAACCCCGCAGGTTTCTGTGTACAGCGAACCCCGCCTTTTCCGCGCCATATATAAAATCAGCGGGCTGGCCATGCTCACGCACCAACGGAGCGCCGTTCGGCACTGGCTGCAAAAGCTGGGTATTGAGCAGGTGTTCCGGGTGGAGTCGCTTAAGGCCAATGGCACCACGCGCTGTGTGGATACCGTCAAGGGCGCGGTGATGGTGGTGCGGCGCACCACTTATGCAGCGGTGGGCTTGATGGACGAAACCACGATGGCTTATGGCGAAGAGCCGGACTGGCACCTGCGCATCCGCGAGGCGGGTTGGTACGTCATGACCGTAACCGAGGCGGGCGTCACGCATCTGGGGCAGGGCCAGGCGCGCCTGCGCATTCAAGGGCCGCTCTTGGTGGAAGATCGCCGCGCCATCCTTTACTTTTTCCTGAAGCATCGGCCCCGCTGGGAAGCGCACCTCATCCGTAGCGCGATTGTCTTTTTCCATACCCTGTGGAGCCTGTTGCTCTTCCCGGTGGCGCCCCGGCGTGGGCGTTACCACTGGCAAACGGCGCAAATGGGGTTGCGCTGGGTCCCGAAACCACGCGCAGCCGAATAGACTCCGCTGATGCATATTGTGCTGCTGACCAACTACTTCCCGCCGGACCTGGGCGCGGCGGCCACGCGCCTCGCGCGCCTGGCGCAGG